>DVEF01000006.1 GCA_015295805.1 Geminocystis sp. M7585_C2015_104
TCCTCCCATACATCATAGGAGTAATCATCATCGTTACGAGGGCGAGACTGGGGGGCGGGGGGGGTATAATCCCGGCTTGATTCCCTTTCTATCCTTTCTGCGCCCCAGTTTTCCTCCTCTGTTTCCTCCTCGTAGGATACGGCTTTGGCTACCTGACGGGGGGGGGGCGTATTAACCACTTCTTCCTCTTCCCACTCCTCCTCTGCCCAATTTTCCTCAATAGCGGGTTTTGGGACTGGCTTAGCCACAGGTTTTACTGGGATAGGGGCAGGCAATTGATTTTCAGGGGGTGTAGTGGGGGCATAGTAGGTTTCCTCCTC
This sequence comes from Geminocystis sp. M7585_C2015_104, assembly GCA_015295805.1. Classification (NCBI taxonomy): domain Bacteria; kingdom Bacillati; phylum Cyanobacteriota; class Cyanophyceae; order Chroococcales; family Geminocystaceae; genus Geminocystis; species Geminocystis sp. M7585_C2015_104. The sequence continues at coordinate 321 of DVEF01000006.1, forward strand.
GTCCTTTTCCCATGGTGGTCTACCAATCCCCAGTTTCTCCAAAATCCCCACCGTAAGTTGTGTAACACGCTCCTGTGCTCCCTCGAACACAATGATGCGATTGGGGCCACTGCTTACTATTTCATCTACCGAGATTTCATAGGTGCTAATCAACTGCTCGGGTATTTGTGGGTAGCCTATGGCGGCAATAATCAGAGAATGTAATTCTCCCGTTTTCGGGTCAAACTGGAAGTCTCTTACTCTCCCCAGGGGCTCACCGGTTTCTGTTACCACCTCCGAGTTTATAAGAGGCGTGTACAAATCTATATCTATGTCCTCAATCACATCCTCATTTTCCACTAGGATCACATCCCCCATCTGGGCAATACTGTCAAGGTACATATATTTGGGAATTCCTGACAGGGCGAAACGACTACTCCTCAACCCCAGTGCCACTACTTCCCTCCTATCTATGTCTACTAATACTTCCTTGACAACCCCTAATTTCTTGCCCGTATCCCTTGTGATTACTTCTGTGTTAAGTAATTCGTTTCTCAGGCGAGTTTTTGCATCTATCATAATATCTTAAGGCCCTAGCAAGTTTAGCAAAAGCGAAAGTTTCCTCTTTTTTCCCTTAGTCTTTATGATAATAACTTATAATCCGTAACCCGTGAGAGGTCATCCCTTAGTCCCATTCTAACTAATCCCTTTTCCATAGGCCAAAACTATTTTTGCTTGATTGACCCCCCAAAATCTGTTATAATGTAACTGACGTTCGCGGATGTGGCGGAACTGGTAGACGCGCACGTTTGAGGGGCGTGTGGCTTGTCCGTGCGAGTTCGAGTCTCGCCATCCGCATGGCCTAGCCCTAAGGTCGAGACCCCCGGGGTGAAATCTGGAGACTCGGGTGTGGTTGGACTAACTGTTCTACTTCTTCTGCCCCCGGGATTGTGTGTTTTAATTTCTGTCTTATACCCCCTCAGAAGTATTATAAGAGAACAGTATCAGGTAGAATATCCTTTAACTGGTGTAAGAAGGCCTCATTGGAAAGATAGGGATGACTTGACTATAGAGAGCCACAAGAGGCAAATAGGATTTTTTTCAAAGAAATGTCAGAAACAGTGCTCGGCCTCATGGGGGTTTATGGGGGAGATAACATGGCTGCTATAGGCTTTCTCCATGGGAAACACCATCAGAAAAGGGCCTCCACTCAAGGGGTGTGGTCTTAAGGTAAGGAAGAATACAGACAAATACAGGCTTGTTGATGAGAAATCTTTAACCTTTACAGAGGATGCCAGTCCCCAGAGCTATGGCAAGGCATTGGAAGATATAAGGCGGCTCAATGGGGATAAAAAAGTTATAGTGGTAATACTTGATAGTTTCAGGTCCCCCTATAAGGGGTACAGGGGGACTTGATATAGGACTTGTGTGTCTACTACAGCCCCAGTGGGGGGTGATACAGAGATATTTGTCTTTGGTGTTTGTGGCTAGAGTTCACCAGGCCTGTTGCTGATTATGAGCTTTTGTAGAGCCTGAGCCTACAGGCCTCCGCTTGTCGGGACAGTTTTGGTTTAGCCACACCGCCATGGGCTCTTAGGTTGGTTAGGTTTTTTCTTCAAGCCTGTGGTATATGGTTCTTTCTGGCATGTCAGTCAGTTTATACAGTTTACTTACACTACCCATTCCACGAGCTTGACCATGAGAGTTTTGAAGTCCTGGCTTTTTTCCCCCTGCAGCTACTTTCTCTCAAGTTCGTCAATGTCCTTAACCCTTATCCTTTTTGGCATGCTTAACAATCCTTTAATGTACTATACTCGACACCCTCAAAGAAAAAGACTACTGGACTACTAGAGAAGTCAAGGCTCTCATAAATTCAATTAAGAATACTCTCAAGAGGACCACCTTGAGTTTTGGTATTCTGTATATCAGGCCTTATCCACTTGATTACAGAAAACCGGAAAAGGCAAAAAAAAGGGCATAGTATTGTTTGAGGAAACGCCTCCACGGGTGTGGGCTTTCAGGGAAGATAAGCAGGAATACAGACGGGCATGGGCTTAATGCTCTTGGTTATTACTTTACTGAAAAGGCCACCAGAGATATATGTAGAGCTCTTGAGGGCATAAAGAAAACGAACAAGGACAAAAAGACAATGCCACCATACAATCCTGTGAGTTTTGTAAGGTGGATAGCGCAACCAGAGAAAGAGCTTCCTTTTCTCAAACAAGTGGATGGTTTGGCATAAAAATAAACACAACGTTAACAATCCCCTCAGGGTGGATTTTGAGGGAGTAATAATTAGACTGCCGGTTGGGCAGGTGAAGTGCAAGTTCTACCGGAAACAACTATCAGGAAAAAAAAGACTGGTGAGTATTTTGTATTCAGTGCTGGTGGAAGGGGAGGTCGGGGTCTGTGATATGCTACCAGGATGGGTGGAAAGAGTGGAAAATCCAAAGGATTTACGGGCTACCCTTAGAAAGGTCAAAAAATAACGGAGGTCTAAAAACTGGAAAAAAGGCTACATGAAAGGGCACTTTCTGCATAAGCCGTCCAAGAGAATACCAGAAAACCTATCTGTGTCGGCCCTTGTTTCTAACGGTTATCCCCCGACACATGTCAGTGCCTTGCCCACAGGGCTTTGTGGAATGGTTGGGAAGTTATTTTCTTTCATCAAAGCTCTCAGAAAGGGAATGGACATGTATCATGTGTAATTTAAGAAATGTCAATGCCGGCAGAAACCCGCCGAACCCCCCCTCAAGGGAAACTAGTCTACCAAACACTCTTGTAGGTGCTTGATGATACTATCCCCCTCTAGATTTTGCCCGATGAATACTAGTTTGTTCTGTTTGGGTTGGTTAGGTTTCCAAACGTCGTCCTCTATGGTAAACCTTCTGCCACTCAGGTGAAAGATGTGTCTGTCTGGAGATTCTTTAAACCAAAGTATCCCCTTTGCCCTAAACACATTGGCAGGAAGCTGATTATCCAAAAAGTATTGAAGCTTTCGAATGGCAAAGGGCCTGTCAGAAACGAAAGAAACGGAAACAAAACCATCATTTTCTAAGTGGCGAGAATGGTGGTGGTTGTGCTCATGGGCGTGAGCCTGCTCATGGTTATGCTCATGGTGATGGTCATGGCCGTGATGGTGGTGGGTGGTATTATCACCTGCATAGTACTTGTCTGACTCGAACAGGCCAACACTCAAAATTAGCGGCAGGGGTACCTGCCCCCTTGTGGTGCGGAGAAGTCTTGCCCCCGGTTTGATGTTTCTAATTCTCGCCTCCAACAGATCTACATCGGCCTCATCCACTAAGTCTATCTTGTTGAGGAGGATGATGTCACCATAGGCAATCTGGTTGTAGGCGGCCTCACTGTTGAACAAGTCTAGACTAAAATTGGCACAGTCCACTACAGTTATAATCGAGTCTAGTCTTGTCATGTCCCGTAGCTCAGTGCCCAGAAAGGTCAAGGCCACCGGCAGAGGGTCAGCCAATCCTGTAGTCTCCACCACTAGATAGTCTACTTTGTCTTCCCTCTCAAGAATCCTATATACCGCATCCACCAGGTCGGCATTGATATTACAACAGATACAACCATTACTCAACTCTATCATTGAATCATTTGCCGCCACAATCAGCTCATTGTCAATCCCTATCTCCCCAAACTCGTTTACCAACACCGCCGTTTTTAAACCCTGTTGATTAGTTAAGATGTGGTTGAGAAGGGTTGTTTTCCCACTGCCCAGAAACCCAGTAATTATTGTCACAGGCATCCCCCTCTTGGGGGCATCCATTAGAAACTCTACACTAGTCATATCTATTCTACTTGAAATTCATTTTCAACTCCCTAGTATAACCCATCACTCCCATCCTTCCCCACTTCACCCATCACTCCCATCCATTTCTTCTGTGAATTTCCTCCAAAATTTCCCTGGTTCAAAAATTACTTTCCCCCCCCATCATCCCGGGTTTTTTGTATAAAGTTTGCGGTCGCAAGTGGAGAAATTTTGCATTGGGTGAATAGCCTTATGTCTTACTACTTTCTTCCCGGATGTTGTCTTGTTTATATATTAAAATTTATTAAAATGGTTGCCAAAATTTTCTGAAATGGATTACAATGGTGACAGGGTTTAATAAGGGTGAAATTTATGGTTTACACAGAAATTAAAAAAATAGAAAAGAATTACCTAGCAATGGGCGAAAGAAATGGGCAAGGAGGCGTGGGGGCGGAAACAGAAAGAGACGACAGTTATTTTAGATACCAAGATGAGGGGAGCAGGCGATGAGAATAAGACCCGGAAAGTTGCAAAAAAATAAAGGTAGCCGCTCTGCTGTCGGGGGCGATTTTATGGAAGCGTGATAGGGGGAGAGAACGCCTATCATAAATGATGGAATAAATTAGAAAAAAAAACTGCTTAGCACATAAAGTATTATAAGTAAAGAGGAGTAGGAAGATGGCAAAGAAAATATATGAAGGTCTGGACTACAGACAATATCAAAGAAGAAATTCCAGAATCTTCTTCAGTCTGAGCAAACGAGAACAAAAAAAACTGAGGGCAAAAGGGTACTGGAATGTGGGCTGGGATAAGGTTAGGATGTCCTGGGTTATTCTGCAAGAATACCTGGCCTCCTCGCCAGCAAAGTTCGAGGATTGTGAGCTCCAAAAAGAAGCAGAGAGAAATTTTCCACGGGCACGGATGAAAAAGCTAGAATACCTAGTGGCAGTTTTGGGGATGGAGAGAGAGGGTCCACTGGCCGACCTCATAACACTACAATGCTGCCTATTTTTGTTGTCCGAAATTCTATTGAGGCCATTTCTTTGAGTCATCAGGGTTATGAAGGGTTGTCGACTCTCTCAGTCCCCCCTTCTGGCCACAGGGACAATTAGTGCTCATTAAGGTGTAAATGGGACTGGCTCCGAGCTTAGTCTTAAAGGGGCATCCTGTTTCTGACAAAAGAGCAACTAGGGCAGTAGGTTAGTACAGGAAAGATAACCCTGTCGACTCAACAATTCGTCGGAATTCAAGAGTGCGACCGGATAGCGGCCACCAATATGGAACGGGAGAGTTTTTTGGCGAAGCATGGAAGAATTGCAAAGATAGCACTTGAGATTGTTCCTCCAGGGCTCCAGCTCAGGCAAATAACATTGCCAAGCCCCCAACCGTAGGCTCATTTTACAACAGTGCCTGGCATCCCCATCAGTGAATTTTGTGGTTCGTGCCGTCAAAAAGGCAGAAGCAAAGCGGGATAAGAGATGGTATTACACTGGGGAAGGATGAGATGCACCAAGGGGCGAAAGTAAGAATTGTTATGCCAAAGAAAAAGAATCGGATTTGGACAAGTTTATTGCTGACTGCCCCCAGTCACAGCAACACCCCAGGGCGAGTATGTTATACTCTCTCTGTGCCTGTAGCTATCTGATATAGGGGGGTGGGGTGTAGTTGGACTAATTGTTCTACTTCTGCTGTCTTAACCTTATCAGGTAGAATATGGTATGAAACATAACCTCATGTAAAAAGTTCTAAAGCTCTATTGAAGTTCTCAGCAACGGCATCTCCATAAACCTTCTTTAAGGCCTCCCTATCCGCTTTAGCTCTTCGCCTTGCCTTCTTGCTTCTGTGGGACTTAAAATTGTCCTTTTATATTTCTTTGTTTGCTTTATACTTTCAGGGGCTCTACATATCTAGTGACCTTTTCAGAAAAACACATTATATTACAGAGAGGGCAGAAAGAAGGGAAGAAGTATATACGAGGTAAAAAGAGCCCTCATAGTAAAACTGGTAGAAAAAGTCGGCTTCGTGCCAAAGGTGTCAAAACTTACCGATGTTCCAGAATTGAAGACTGGAGTAAAAAACAAACCTAAAAGGTCGTGGTGGTGGTACTAAACCAAAGCTGTCTGAGCAAGACAAAGAACAACCACTGAGCATGTTCAAAGAAAAAGACTAATGGAGTACAACAAATGTTGAATACTCTCAAGTGCACATAAGAAGACCACTAAGGGCTTTTGGTATGCTGTATATCAAGCCCCACCCACTTGACTACAGAAGACCCCAGAAAAGAAGGTAAAGATAAGCAAGAATACAGACAGGCACAGGATAAACGCTTTTGGCTATTATGCATACACAGGGGACAGCCGTTTGACTTTTAGCGAAGATGCTACTGCAGATAGTGTATGTAATACACTTTAAGAGATAAGAAGGTTGTGGTTGTTATTCTTGACAATTTTGCCTCTCACAGGAGTAGTAAGGTGAGGGAGAGGGCTAATGCTCTTGGAATAGTGCTTGTATATTTACCGCCCTATAGTCCTGACCTATAGAGCAGGTGTGGAGGGTGGTCAAGAAAGCTTTGTCTGTGAGTTTTGTCAAGTGCTTGTCTGAGATATGGGAGTGCTGTGAGAAGCTTGGGCTTTTGCCGAGCTTTCTCTAAGAGTTTGGAGTATGCCCTCCGGTTTTCTGCATGAGGTTGTGTTCTATAATAACTGGTGTAAGAAGGCTTCAGTCGAAAGCTCTTCGACCACAACAGACAAGTGAGGTTTTTTTTTTTCAAAGAAATATCAGAAACAGTGCTCGGCCTCGTGCAGGTTTATGGGGGGGTAACATAGCTGTGGGCTTTTTTGATGGGAAACATCTCCAGAAAAGAGCCTCCACTCAAAGGGGTCTGGTATTACAGAAAAATACAGGCTTGTTGATGAGAAATCTTCAACCCCTATAGAGAATACCAGTTCAGCAGGGCGTAGGGAGACATGGGGCGAGAAAACTTCAGGTTCCAGGCCAGGGGCGTCAGAAAGTTTAAAAGAGGGCAGAGGAACTTGGTACAAGGGTTGTGTATTTATCGCCAAAAAGTCCTGAGCCCGAGAAGTGGATAATGTTCACCATGAGGTTGCTTTTAGTCCGACTTCTGCTATCTTTCTGCACGTCTGCCCAGCAGGAGGGTAAAAAAAATGACCCCCCAAAAGGGCTACTCCTAAGGACAACTGTAATTGTATTATCTTCTGGGTTCCAGGACTCGGCGGAATCTGGAATTGACAATCTTGGGCACCCCATCAATGATTTTCATGGTAAAGTCTCTTTCTTCTATTTGTTTTGTGCCATCCGGATAATAGTAAGTATTTGTACCTAGGAGGGTAATGGTATCGCTACCCTCGTAAACCACCCTCAGATTCTCTACCGTAACCCGGGAGAAGCGTTGGAAAAAGCCTGGATCTAAATTGTTGGGGTTAGCGAAGAATATTCTAGCTTGGGGGAATTGTTTTTGGGACACCAGATTATAGAATTGTACCAGTGCCTCCATGGCCTGGGATGGAGCAATGACACTGGTGTTGGCATCAGCGGGGGGGTTGGTGTTACTGTTGGCGGAGTTGGAATTGTCTAGCGTCTCGGCGGCATTGTCAGTGGGGGTGTTATCCTCGGGATTGGCAGAGTCGGTGGGATTGTCAGGCGGAAAAGTTTCTTGATTGTCCTGGGAAACTTCTGGTGGTGAGGAAGGCATGGGGTTATTATTCTCCTGGGCTGGGGGGGTGGGCTGTACTATTATAGTCCTGGTCTGCTCTTTTTGCTGTCTACGCAAAGCCTCTGCCCTAATTCTTTCCAATTCCGCCTGTTGTTGTTGACGCAGTCTTTCTGCCTCCTCTCGTTTCCTGGCCTCTTCTTCCCGTTTTCTTTGTTCCTCTGCCAGACGGGCTTCCATTTCAGCCCGTTGTTGTTCAATGGCCGCCAATTCTGCCCTAGTTTGTTTTACATATTCTAGGACAACGAGACCGCCCCCTACCATTACCCCGGCAACAATGGCAGAGGCAATTATCAGGGGCCAGTTGTTGGAAGGCGTCTCCACCTCAGAGGGGGAGTTAGGAGTTGGCATGGAGGGATGGGGAGGGGTTGGAGATGTATTTGTGTTCTCCTGGGCGTTTGGTGGGGGGGGAGGGGGGGCATAGGATGGTGCGGCACTGGGGATTGTAGAGGGATTATGCTCATAAGTTCGTCTGGCAGAGGGAGTGCTGATGGGGGGCAAGGTTACGGTGGGGGTGGGAACGGTAGAATCGGGGACAGGTTTAGTATTTTCAATATCTCTTTTTGGGGGTACAACCGCAACGGTTTTAATTTCCGAAAGGGTCAGGTCATACAACATCTCCTGGGCGGTTTTGTAGCGTTGACCCAGGTCCACTTTGCTGGCTTTAGTCAAGACTGCCATCAGTTGTGGATCCGTTTGGGGAGCCATAGCTTGCCATTGTAAATCTCCGGTGAGGGTATCCACGGGGAATTCTATAGGGTATTTGCCTGTAATACTGTAAATCATGGTTAGGGCCAGGGCATACAAGTCACTGGCATAAACGGTACGCCCCGCACTTTGTTCTGGTGGCATAAAGCCTTTGGTGCCCACTATCACTGAACTTATCATGCTTCCAGAACTAAGGACCACTGTGCCCATGGCCTCTTTTACTGCCCCAAAGTCGATGAGGATGGGCAGTCTATCCCTCTCCCTGATGATGATATTTTCTGGTTTAATATCCCTGTGGATGATTTTACGACCATGGATATACTCCAGCACCTTCAAAAGGGAACACAGGATTCGCCGGCATTCAAGGGTGTCAATTTTTCCCAAATCTGCCAGACTACAACCTTCTATATACTCTTGTACTAAGTAGTATTGTTCGTTTTCGACAAAATAGGCATATAGGGTAGGAATTTGCGGGCAATTTTGACCCAACTCTTCTAAAACCTGGGCTTCTTTTTTGAACAAATCGGCAATGATTTCCGGGGAAACACGATTGCTGGGGTTGACTTGACGTAGACGTTTGACTACAACAAGTCTTTGGGAGGGCAAATGAGTATCCCTTGCCAAGAAAGTCTCGCCAAAGCCCCCCTTGCCCAAAGTCTTAACGATATGATACCGTCCCGCAATCAATAAGTCCATGTTGGTAGTCATGACACAGGCCAATCCCTCATTCAATATAGCTCAAATCAATATAGCTCAGAGTTTAGTGTAACCTTCCCCGGCGCGGTTTATGGGACTGTCTTTTCCGCCGCAAGTTCCCCTAGTGCTCCTCCTTTATTCTACCAAAGCGTCTTTCTCGTTGTTGATAGCTGAGGAGGGCTTGGTGGAATTCTTCCCTGTCAAAATCTGGCCATAGAGTTGGAGTTACATAGATTTCGCTGTAGGCCACTTGCCAGAGGAGGAAGTTACTGAGTCGCATTTCGCCACTGGTGCGGATGAGTAAATCGGGAGGGCTTATCCCCTGAGTGTAGAGGTGGTTTTCAAACAACTGTTCGTCTATGTCTTCCACATCTATTTCCCCTTGTTTCACCTTAAGGGCGATTTTTTTGCATGCTTGGAGGATTTCCTGACGACTACCATAATTGGTTGCCACATTGAATTGAATCCCCTGATTGTTGCGGGTTTCTTCCATGGCGTGGGCTATTTCTGCCTGTAAAGACTGTGGCAGGGCAGTCAAGTCGCCTATGAAGCGGATTCTGACATTTTTACCCATCATCTCCGCCAACTCCCGCCGCAAAACTCTTTCAAAGAGGGTGAGGAGAAATTCCACCTCATGACTTGGCCTTCCCCAATTTTCTGTGGAAAAGGCATAGGCAGTTAAGACTTTTATCCCCCAGTCATCACAACAACGCAGTAACTCCCTAAGGGCATCCACACCTCTCTGATGGCCGACAATGCGGGGTAAACCACGACGCCTCGCCCAACGCCCATTGCCATCCATAATCACCGCCACATGATGGGGCATTTTTTGGGGGCATAGATCCGAAGGCAACCCTATCAGTGTTTCGTTTGCATTCATTTGAACTACCGACCAGCGCTCACAATTAAAACAACCTTCCTCTGGATTCCACAAATAGAACGGCCACAGCCACAGCCCCACCCTCTCCCACCCTACACCAGCAGTCCACTATTATAATTCTACCGTCAACCTACCGAATCTGCTGCAGTAATTTTAGCCCCCTTAACCCCTGCCCTTTTAAAACTTGCCACACCCCCGGGGGCGGGGGATTATTTGGATGTCCCTCCATACCACTAAAAAAACAAAAGTACCCCCAAGGGAATTCGAATCCCTGTTTCCTCCGTGAAAGGGAGGTGTCCTAGGCCTCTAGACGATGGGGGCTTGTTTATTGGTTTTTGCCTTGAACCGGATTGTTTTTATTGCCTTGGTTCAACGCACATGTATCAGTTTAACGAATCTTTTTTGTCCTGTCAAGGGAGAGGGGGAAAATTTTTGAGAAAGGGGGCTTATTGGATTTTTTTGAACATTACCATGGCCAGGGGGGGCACTGTGATTTCCAGGGCGTGGGGCCAAGGACAAGAATTCCACTGACGGCTGTGCACCTTGCCGTTTACTACCCCACTGCCTCCATATTTCAGGTCATCGGTATTAATGATTTCTTCATATAGGCCGGGTTCGTTGATGCCCAACCAGTAGTGGTGGTAGACATGGGGTTTAAAGTTGCAGGCTATAACCAGTACTTCTTTGCCACTTTTATCCCTACGCATGTAAGTTATTAAACTACGACCAGCATCATGGCAGTCAATCCACTGGAAGCCGTTGGGGGTGAAGTCATCGGTGTAAAGGGCAGGTTCACTCCGGTAGAGGCGGTTTAAGTCTTTGACCAGCTGTTGTAGTTGTTGATGGGGTTGCCATTGTAACAGCCACCAGTCCAAGTCGAGAAAATACTTCCATTCCCGTCGTTGCCCCAATTCCATCCCCATAAAAAGGGTTTTCTTGCCGGGGTGGGTAAACATATAACCGAACAAAACCCGCAGGTTGGCCATTTTTTGCCATTCATCTCCGGGCATTTTCTGCCAAAGATGTCCCTTGCCATGGACTACTTCGTCGTGGGAGAGGGCTAACATGAAGTGTTCGGTGTAGGCATACCACATGCTGAAGGTGAGTTTGTTGTGGCAGTTGGGCCTTTGTTCATGGGGGGTTAGAAGGTATTTTAGGGTGTCATTCATCCAACCCATATTCCACTTGTAGTCAAAGCCTAGGCCTCCATATTGGGTGGGGTGGGACACCTTCTCCCAGGTAGTGGATTCTTCGGCAATGGTAATCACTCCCGGATAGTACTTCTTGATGGCATTGTTTAGTTGACGCAAAAAGTCAATACCTTCTAAGTTTTCCCTCCCCCCGTACTTGTTTCTAACCCACACCTGTCTTTCATAGTCCAGATACAGGATGGCCGCCACTGCATCCACCCTTAAACCGTCGATATGATACTTATCTAGCCAAAACATGGCGCTAGAGATCAGGAAATTACGGACTTCGTTACGCTCGTAGTTGAATACAAGGGTGCCCCATTCTAAGTGTTCCCCTTTACGCCAGTCGGAATACTCGTACAGGTGAGTGCCGTCAAAACGGGCTAAACCGTGTTCGTCTTTGGGGAAGTGTCCTGGCACCCAGTCTAGTATTACACCAATCCCCTCCTGGTGACAACGGTCTACAAAATACATGAAATCCTGGGGGGTGCCATAACGGGAGGTGGGGGCGAAAAAGCCTACAACTTGGTATCCCCATGAGCCATCAAAGGGGTGTTCAGTGATGGGCATTAGCTCGATGTGGGTGTAGCCCATTTCTTTAACGTAGGGGATGAGACGGTCTGCCAATTCCCTGTAGGTTAGAAAACGGGCCCCCGGTTTGTCTGGTACTGGTAAAAGGGGGCCGCTGGTGGGTGGGTTTTCTATGCTATCATGTAACCATGAGCCTAAGTGTACCTCATAGACGGAGATGGGCTTGTCATAAGCTTGTATTTCCTGTCGTTTACTCATCCACTCCTGGTCATGCCATTCATAAGATAAGTCCCAGACGATAGAGGCATTGGCGGGGCGGATTTCTTGTTCAAAGCCATAAGGATCTGTTTTAAAACAGGTATGTCCGTAACAATTCTTAACAGCATACTTGTATTTCTCTCCCTGTTTGAGCCCGGGGATAAATAATTCCCAAATCCCCATAAAATTGCGGCTCATGTTGTGTCTTTCTGGCTGCCAACCGTTGAAATCGCCCACTACGGAGACATTCTGGGCATGAGGCGCCCAAACCGCGAAGTGTACGCCCTTCTCGCCATTTCTTTCTGTAATATGAGCCCCTAGCTGTTCATAAATACGGTAGTGGGTACCTTCCCCAAACAAATATAAATCTACTTCACTAAACCAGCTTTCTTGTTTTGCCTGTTGTGCCTGAGTCATAGTCCCTTTTTATAACAAATTCTTATATGTGGCAGATAGATTCTTTTAGAATTTATTAATAATATTATTCTCCTGTTTTTTTCCCGTGTCTGGTATCCCCTGTTACTTTTTATCACAGGGGGTTAGTCCAAAAATGACTTACAGTTCAATTCCTGTTTCTTTAAATAAAGCTACCAAATCTTGGCTCATGAATTTATCCTGTAACAAGAGGGCAAGACAACGTTTGGCGAAGTAGTCGTCTTGTTTTATTTTCTTGATGAGAAACTCTTTTACGGTGTCGGTGGTTATTTTCGGGGGTATGTATAGTTTTTGTACTTCTTCGTATGAGCGAGCGAGAAAGATATTTGTCTCATCCACCTCATCCTCGTATACTACCTCCTTACTCATCCACTCCCAATCCACCCTCTGAATCCACATCTTCTCGTGGGTGTAGATGGAGTTAATGTTGATTGTCATGTCGTCGGTGACATACCAGTATGTTTCTGGATCATCAAATATGCTTCCTTCTACACTGTTAGGGAGGGTTATATTTCGCCCTGAAAAGGTACGTATGTTTACATTCGCGTTCTCAGTTGTTCGATAGGCCAGTTTGAGACGTAGATACAATCCCTCTTTCTCATATTTGTTTTTACGGGGTAGCAGATGACGGAAACAGATAGCCGCGCCGGCGCCATAGATTTCTACCAAGCCTGACTCCCTATCCAAATACCAGTTATCCCCAAAAATTGCCGCATCCACTGCCCAAGCGGTGCCACTTTGCCCCAATACGTCTGTCTCTTCTAAGGAGTACGGCCGCGGCATTATGGTTTTTCGCACCAGGGGGAAAAATTCTCTTTTTAGCTCCATTTTCCATCTATTATTTTTTAGTCTGGTGTCATATATAATCCCTTAGGGTATTGGTGTCAAGTTATTTTTTCCCCTCAGCCTGTTGTTCAATTCCCTTACCCCATTATGTTACTTTAATCCTGTGGCCCGGCTTTCTAGTTACTGCCATAATACACAGTCAGACTGGGGTGATTATAGTTTATTTTCCCCTGGTCATTTCTGGGAATAAATTCTCTTTTTTCCCAGATTTTTGGAATTTTATAACTGCTAATTTCCCCCTGGATTCTCAGACGTATTTGCTCTGCCGTTATCGTTTCATTTTTTGGCACATAAAAACAGGCTACAATCTCTCCCCAATAGGGGTGTTTTACTCCCCTTACCGCCACATCCTCCACCAAATTCGTAGCCAATATTACTTCTTCTACCTCTTGGGGAAAAATATTCTCTCCCCCGCTAATTATTTTGAAACTATTCCTCCCTAAAACATGTAAATAGCCCTCAGAGTCAAGATGGCCCACATCGTCAGTTACAAATACATGCTGGGGTTTATAGTGAGGATAATATCCCTTAAAAAGGGAAGTTGACTCAACCTTTATCACGCCATTTTCTGTCGTTATTTTAGCATGGGGTAACGGCTTGCCACTGCTTTTATTGTTGCTGGCAAATTCTTCCGGTTTAAGGATTGTAATTCCCCCGGCGGTTTCAGTCATGCCATAGGTTGGGGCTAGGGGTAAAGCATGTTTTCTTGCCAGAAACATTTGCTCGTTTGTGAGTGGAGCCCCCCCCACTAGTATAGCTTTAAACTGCTTTAAAAAATCGGGATTATTCTCCAGGAAAAAATTGAGCTGGGTTGGCACCAAAGAAATGTAAAAACCGGAAAAATTCTCCCGGGGATATTCTCCTTTCTTCAGAAGGCCAAAGGGGTAGAAAAACAGCCTACCTCCAGTAGTGAAACTCCGGATAAAAGGCATTAATCCACTGACATGATAGAGGGGGAGACAAACAAAATAGTTAATGGTTTTACAACCAAAATAATGATAAAAAGCCAGGGCAGAATTCACCAGGGTATCCCAGGTATGGATGGCAAATTTAATCCTACCAGAAGTACCCCCAGTGGGAATCATAACCCCGGCAATTCTAGGACAATTTTCTTCCGGCATGTCGCCCTGGTCAAAGTTTTGTGGTATAGTTCCCAAAACTATATCAGGTTTAGCAATAGTCTTCAGCTGTTGCCATTCTTGTTTTTGCCACAGAGGGTTTATCAAAAATAGACAACCTCTGCCGGCTATGGATGCCAAAAAGGCGCTGACAAATTTTTCTGTTTTTTTTTCCCCCAGGAATATTATTGGGCTTTTGCCTTCTTTATATCTTTCGTTTACTAGGTCTAAATATACCTTAAATAGTTCCAATATCTCGCCATTATCTCTGCCAAAAAAAAACCACCTATCCCGCAGCTCAGACAAGCGCTGGTATATAAAATCAAAAGCTAACATAGCCAAATAAAGGGCATAACTATAGGACTCCAGCATTTGCCAAAGTACAAAAAAGCCGGAAAGGCCAAAGACTCAAACAACAACAAAAGAGGGATATTACTATCTACTAAATCTCTTACGACTAGCCCTTCCTAGACGCTCATATTCTTCTAAAACCTTACCTGTGCCATAGACAACACATTTGAGGGGTTCAGGCGCTACGTGGGTAATAATACCGGTTTTCTCAGAAATAAGTATATCTAAACCCCGCAAAAGGGCACCACCCCCCGCAAGAGTAATTCCCCTGTCGATGATGTCTCCTGCTATTTCCGGGGGAGTTTGTTCTAGAATCCTCTTGATAGACTCTACAATCAAACCAATAGTATCAGTAATACACTCCCGGATTTCCTCGGCAGTGATGGTAATGGTTTTGGGTAAACCGGAAACTACATTCAAACCACGAATTTCCATACTGGGAATCAGGTTTTCTACCGGATAGGCCGAACCAATTTCAATTTTTATCCTTTCTGCGGTACAATCGCCAATAATCAGGTTATACTTGCGTTTAAGATAGAATTTAATGGCCTCACTGATTTCGTCTCCCGCAATCCGAATAGAATCACTCAACACTATACCGTGGAGGCTCAACACTGCTACCTCTGTAGTACCACCACCAATATCTACAATCATACTACCGACAGGCTCGTCCACCGGTAATCCGGCGCCTATGGCAGCGGCGACGGGCTCGTCAATAAATTCTATATTATCAATAGCCCCAGAAGTCTCCATGGCTTCTTCTACTGCCCTTCTCTCCACCGCAGTGATACCACTGGGCACCCCTATGACAATACGAGAGGATTTGGTAAGATTGTTATTGCCCCTTACCTTTCTGATAAACTCTCTTAGCATCATCTCTGTGAGTCTCACATCAGTTATAACCCCGTCTTTGAGGGGGCGGAAGGTTTTGACATTCCTCGGCGCGCGCCCCAGCATTCTTTGTGCCTCCTTCCCCACTGCAATTGCCTCTTGTCTCTCCTCGTCAATGGCAATTACCGAAGGCTCGTCTAATACTATACCTTTGCCGGGCATATAAATGAGAGTATTGGCAGTGCCCAAGTCAATCCCCATGTCTTGAGATTCCGAAGAAAACCCAAACAGGCCCATTTTTTGTATCCTCTTAGAAAATAACAGAAATACGATTGATTGTTTTATAATCCCATTATCTTAATCCACTTCTCCTATTTTGGAAACAGTTGTAGATTTAACCGCCGGTTTTTTCCCCAAAAGAGGGAGAAAGATAAGGAAAGAGGTAAAATCTAAAAGTTGTATTGTCTAATAGTATCCAGTCAATTGAGGCAGAATCCACATGACAAACAGTCTCCGGAAAACCAGGGATGATAAAACAATAGTCAAGGAATATTTTAACGCCACAGGGTTTGAACGTTGGCGTAACATTTACGGGAATGGTAAAGTAAATAGGGTACAGTTGGATATTCGTCAGGGACATCAACGCACTGTAGATACGGTCGTCGCTTGGCTGAGGGAGGGAGGCAACTTATCTAAACTCACCATTTGTGATGCCGGCTGTGGTGTTGGCAGTTTAACTATTCCCCTAGCTAGAGAAGGCGCCAGGGTGTTTGCCTCTGACATCTCTAGCAAGATGATACAGGAGGCGGCAGACAGGATTAGACGGGCTATTCCCAACCCCCACAATGTTAGACTAGCAGTAGCAGATTTGGAGTCTCTTACAGGACAATACGATGTAGTAATCTGTCTAGACGTTTTAATCCATTATCCCACCCCAGATGCCGCCAGAATGCTCAATCACCTCTCTTCCCTAGCTTCATCCCGTCTTATTCTCAGTTTTGCCCCAAAAACCTTCTTTTTGACCATATTAAAGGGTATTGGCAGTCTTTTTCCCGGGGCCAGCAAAACCACTCGTGCCTACCAGCACAGGGAAGAAGACATTATTACTATTGTCCAACAAAATGGCTTTACTGTCCAGCGTAAACAGATGATTAGTACCCGTTTTTATTATTCTTGTGTTTTAGACGCTGTTAGGTGTTAAAGGAGGTTGGGGATTTGGGGGTATATGCTAATGAAGACGCTATTACTGTTATCCAAATCCAACTTTCCCTGTCTTTTCTCTTTTTGTAAGAGAATTCCCCTGCTTGGTGGCAGTATTCTTGTTGGTTAATACCATCTCCCGCCACGCCACCGCATTTCTCTGCCCCGTTTTTCTATCCCATCACTTTTCCCCTTGTCCCAGTGGTGGTTTTTTCACACCATCAATCCCCATCCCATACTACTCTCTTCTTGCTGACAACAGTCTTGTTATCCCCCCACCCTTATTCCTCAAGTCGCGGCATTTTTCTTGTTTCTGACACCATCTTTCTCTCATCAAACTTAAAGAATCCCCCTGCCTACTAGCAGTTTTCGCACCTCCAACATCGCCGAGTAAGTGGGGATTATATATAGGGTTTCCCCAGGCGGTGTCAGACTTAATGCCTTTTCTACAGCAGTTGCCAGTTTTTCCTCTACCACCAAATTTAAATTATTCTCCTCTAGTTTCTCTAGGCTGTATTTTAGTCTTAGGGCCATATCATAAACCCTATCCCCACTCACCACTATATTCCCACCCCTGGCTACTAGTTTTTCCGTATCCACATCCCAAATCCAAGATACATCTGTGCCATCAGGAGTTCGATCATTTAGTACCATCAATATAGTGCTCAAGGGTTGGTATTCCCTCATCTCGTTAACTGTCCTAATTGTCTCATTCATTCCCACTGGATTTTTTGATAGCAGTATTCTCACCTTTTTGTTGCCAATTTTTAATTCCTCTGCCCTCCCAAAAGCAGGTTTAAAATTGTTTATGGCTTCCAGTATTTTTTCCCTGGTGATGCCTATCGACTCCGCTACTGTCGCCGCCGCCAGAGTGTTGTACTTGTTGTAAACCCCCATTAAAATCTGAGGCCATTGCTTACTTTCTATTGCCAGTCTTTCCTTATAAAATCCACAACTCCCACAATGATAATCCCCTAGATGCGAAAGATAAACACCTTTGTAAATTAGTGAACTACCACACCTTGGACAATAAATAGAATCAACAGCATGAGGAATTTCATCTAAATATAAATCCGGCTCATTTAAACCGAAATATAACACTTTCTGTGGCAGATTTTGACCAAGATAGCATAAAGTGGGATCGTCTCCATTCAGAATCACAATTGTTTCTTCTTTTAGACTACTAATTGCCTGTCGCCAGCGGTAACTGATGGTGTCTACCTCCCCATATCTGTCCAGTTGATCTCTGAACAAGTTTAAGGCTAAAATATGACTAGGTTGGCATTCTTTTAATACTAGGGGGAGTACATTTTCGTCCACTTCCAGAATACCATAATCCGCCCTGATTGCACCCCATAAACTGCTATTAGTAACTAAACAGGTGATTAAACCATTCATCAAATTGGCGCCGGTGGCGTTGTGGATTACCCGATACCCCTCATTGGCCAGTATTTGTTTTAATAGTAGAGAAGTTGTTGTTTTCCCATTTGTGCCTGCTACCAGAATTATTCCTTTTTTAAATTGCCTAGACAAGGTGTTAAAAATGCGGGGATAAAGACGAGAGGCAATTTCTCCTGGCAAAACACTTGCGGCACCTAATCTAAAAATTTTTACCAACCCCGTTACAATCTTCGCAACGGCCACCGCTGCCCCTAAACGTATTTTCTCTACTATATCCATATATTCTTTTATTCAGTAATCTTCTTTAGTTAGAAAGTAATTTTACCAAATATAACTCATTTTCTATTCTGATATTGTTAGGTTTTCTTCCAAATCTTTTAAAATCTTGCTATAAGACTCTCCATGACGGGGTATAACACTAGCCACTGAACACAACAAAACACAATCTGTATAATCTTCTCTAGACTTCAGTAAACTTCTTATCTTTCTAACCATGTTATTCTTTACACATGTGGCGCCCTTTTCGTCGGTATTTGGCAACATCACCATGAATTTATTTTCCTTGCAATATGCCCCTAAGTCAGCCGGGCGTTTAGTCTCCTCTAAAATTATGTTCCCTAGGAGGGCTAGTGTAACATCTTCAAGGGTTTTTTCGCAATTTATAACAATTAAAATAAGGGAAAGTGGTTGTCTTTCCCTGGCTAATCTCCTCCATTCATAGTCTATACAATCCATAAAGGAGTTATAATTGGCCAGACCTGTCACTTCATCCAACAGGGAATAAGACTGACAACTCTCTTCTACCATTTTTAGTCTTTCATAAACAAAACTCCTCTCTACTGCCAGAATGATGTATTGTATAATCTCTCCTATTTTCTCAATTTCCTTTTGTTGCCATTTTCTTTGACAATCATAATCATAAATATACAAAAAACCCCATAGTTTATTTTCTAATTTTTTTTCCCCATCCTCCTCCCCATTCAAGGCAACAACCTCCGGGGTTTGTAGCCAAATTGGGAACACTAACTCGGCACGATTTATGGGATGGGTGTCCTCTTCATCGTATATATCTTCATGAGTTAAGTAGTTTTTTTTGTCTCTCTCTATTTTTCTGCTAAGTAGAGAAGTTATAGCTTCATAAGCCCCACCATATAACTCGATATCTTCCCTAGTCTCCCCGCTAATTTCAATTATTTCTCCTTGAGTTTCTTCCCCCTGTATTCTCTCCACAAAAACCTGATCTACCCTCAACTCCTCTTTTATTTTTGCCAAAAGAATTGGGAGAGTCAAATGATAGTCTAGGGAAATAAATAGAGACTCAATTCCGCCCATATATTGTAATAATAATGTAAAAAAATGTTACAGATTAATTATACATTAATAGAGCCGACACCACTGGTGTTAGAATGATAACATCAATTGAGAGGCCTTTGCACAGGGAAGCAGCAGTGACGGCCATGGCCTATTTTTATAAAAACCCCCTAATCAATCAGGAGACAAAATTGGGATGCAATATAGGGCGAATAGAAAAAATATATCAGGATATAGGCGACAGAAGACAGCTGAGAAAACTAATTGAAGATTGCCAGAATGAAAAACCAGACTGTTTAATGGTATCCAGTTTGGCATCTCTGGGTGATAACCTGGAAGAAGTAGAAGGAATAATCACACATTTGGAGTCATTGGGTGTGGAAATTATCGCCGCAAACGAAGGGTATAAAACTAGTGATTTTAAGGTGGTAGATACACCCACAAAAAGGAACAAACTCAGAGAAATTTGGAAACAAATAGAAAAGGAGTTGCAAAGAAGAAAATTAATTCTATCCCACGCAATAAGGAAAATGGAGACTCTGCCACCACCGGGGAGGGCTCCCTTCGGCTATATAAGGGGCAATAAGGGCTATATGATTGACCCCGTAAATGCCCCGATAATCAGGGAGTTTTTTAGGGTTTTTTTACTCTCAGGCAGTCTCAGAAGAAGTGTAAAATATCTGGAAGAAAAATACCAAAAAAAAATCTCACCATCTACTGCCAAAAACTGGCTGAAAAACCCGGTATATAGGGGAGATTTGCTGTATAACAAAAACACCATCGTCTCTGATACCCACCCTCCAATCATAACTAGACAAGAAAGTGCTCAAATTGAGCGCCTTTTGAGAAACAACAAAAAATTTGCCCCGAAAAGTGTCTCCTCAAAACACTGTCTCGCCGGCTTACTAAAATGTAAAAGCTGCCAATGCCCCCTCAGGGTTAATCCTGTAAGTAACAAAACAAAGGGGTATTCTTATTTGTATTTAACTCCCACAAATTGCCCTAAGAATAAACCCTGTAAGTCCCTGTCATACAATTCGGTGTTGACGAGGCTCATTGAAACGATATGTAATTTATTTGAGGCAATTAAAGAAACGGAGACAGAGAGGGATAAAATAGAGGAAACAAGAAACATTGAGAGGGAGGAAATCAAAAAGATAAAAGAAAAATTGGAGGTGATAAGAAGACTAGAAGATGAGGGAGTGTTAGAAGAGGAAGAAGCCAAAAAGATAACTTACCGTCTGAGGGAAAAGATGAGTAAAATGCAACAAAAAATAAACCAAATGCCGCCAAACACCCTAGGGGTGATAGCCAAAAATCTGTCTAACCCCCAGTTATGGCATGACTTGTCAAATTCAGAAAGAAGATTCTATCTAAGGGAGTTTATAGACACCATAGAGGTAAATATGGGGGAGAATCATGATGATAAACTCGAACTGAATCTCGTTTTTGCTAACCCACAAATAGGCAATTCATGGCAGAATAAATTAAACAAACAAGAGTAAAGCCTAACATAAACACTAAACAGAAACAGGGTAGACAGAAATAAGGAGGGGAAAATGCGTATTTTACATACAATGATAAGGGTGGGGGATTTGGAAAAGTCCCTAGACTTTTATTGCAATGTTTTGGGGATGAAACTGTTGAGGAAAAAAGACTACCCCGGCGGCAGATTTACCCTCGCCTTTGTGGGTTATGGAGATGAGGCTAACAATAGTGTAATCGAATTAACCCACAACTGGGACACCGACAGCTATAATCTGGGTGACGGATTTGGACATATAGCAATAGGAGTAGATGACATTTACGCCACTTGTGAACAAATTAGGGCTAAGGGTGGTAAAATAACCAGAGAACCGGGTCCAATGAAGCATGGTAGCACAGTAATAGCCTTCGTAGAAGACCCAGACGGTTATAAAATAGAGTTAATCCAACTATCTAGCCGAGAGAATAGTCCACAACAAGAAGAAAAACAAACATCAGTGGCAAGTGTCTAGTATCTGGGTTTCAGTAGCCACAGGCAGGGGGAGAAAATTAACTCCCCTTTTGCCACTCACTGTCTTCTGGCAGTTTACCCAACGAGGAACTAGTCTTGTTCTATTCTACCTGGTAAACAACTGGAAATAAATGGATGTGACTAACTCCTTAATGGGGAATAGGACATAGGTTAGGGGATTAATAGTCACAATAATGTCACGACAATCCCTAGTGGCAAGATTGACAATTTGTCTGGCAACCCAGTCTGGAGACATTACCCCAATGGGGTTAAGATTACTCTTAAAAGGCCCTAAAATGAGTTTTCGGATGACACAGGGGGCATTTATCCTTTTCAAAGTTACAATATCCCCCATGGTACGTTTACTCATCTCATAAAGAGGACTAAATGCTGGACTTACTTCTGCCTCGGACGTATTAACCCATATTTCTTTTGTAGCCTTGTCCTTATTGGTTTTAACGGTGGCTAGGAATAATTCCATTAATCGCCACTGGGAAAAGGTATTAATTTCAAAAGAATTTTGAATGGCTTCTGCAGTTTTTTCCCCATGCACATTAATACCGTGATTGAGGATAAGAATATCAGTTTTTGCCAGAATTTCGGCCAAATCCGATTCTCTCCCTATCTGCCACTTAATAGTTTTAATGGGGATTTGTTTGTCATCAATGTTTATTGACAATTCCTTATCTCGGGAGGTTAAGGCAGTAACTTGTGCCCCTTTTAAGTATAGCTGTTTAGCCAAGGCCCGTCCCAGGGCTCCATTGGCGCCTGTGATGGCAATCCTCTTGCCCTTTAAAGAAAGAGATGTGCCCATTATCTTATCTACCAATGTAATAGTACCACAAAAGTAGGCATTTTGGTCGTCAAAATGATGACGCCAATGGTAAGGACGATTTACTAACCAGTCCCCCGGAACTTGGGTAAATTCCCCCGGACGATGGGTCACATCTGTAATAACATCCGCACCTGGTATTCCCAACCCACGAGCTATGGCACCCCCTGTAAATGTTAGACTGTAAACAGTCCCACTCCAGGCTAACCATTCTAACCCCTCCCTCAACCACTGTTGTCTTAGCACCGTCAGGGCGTAAATAATGCTAAAACTTAGCATAACCAGGGATTCCGGGAAATCGTTGTACCAGTTGGCCTTTCGGTAAATCTCCTCACTGTATACTGATAAATCCGGTTTAAATACCCTATGGTGCCATCCGTGTAGTTTACATAGTGGCTGCCACACATGTCCCAATACATGGTATATGTCTCTCACCACCTCCACCCATACTATAGACAACAACCCTATTACTCCTCCCCATAGTACGCCGTTTATGCTCATATCCCCTTAAACTCCTTTTTTTCCTCTTCTTTCCTACTGCCCTATCATTATATTCCCCTCCCCTCCCTTTTCACCTCTCCCCTTCTTGACGACAGTTATTCTCTTTTAAATTTTGTACAGCCAAAGGGGATAGGGATGGCAGTGGGGTGTGGTGGGGGAAAAAGTTTACAGGGGGATAATGCCACTGGGATTGAGGGGGAAAAGACTGCTATAGTAGTCTTTCTTAATGGTGTCTAGACAGTAGGTGTTTCTAATGCCGGGTAAATTGTTTATGTCTTGGAGATACCGGGAAATATGCTGGTAAGACTGTAAAGGCCTGATGCTACACTTGAAAAGGGGATAGTAAATGGCATCAAAACGAATAAGGGTGGGAAACAGACGTACATCAGCCAAGGTGAAATTATCCCCACACAGGTAGCGATTAGACTTAAGATGAGAATCAATTTCGTCTAAGGTGGCAAACAAAAGACGACAGGCAGATTCATAAGCCTCCTGGGTTTGGGCAAAACCACACTTATAAACGCCGTTGTTGATATACTCATAAATCTTCTCATTCCAACTGTCAATTTCCCCACGCAAAGAAGCCGGGTATAAGTCTAATTGGGGATTTTTCGCCCACTGGTTAAACTGGCTATTCAAATAGACAATTATTTCCCCACTCTCATTGTTGACTATTCTCTTGCTTTTAGTATCCCATAAGACAGGAACAGTACAACGACCGCGATAACCAGGTGAGGACAATTTATATAATTGGCAAAGGGTGACACAACCCTCAGAGGCGTCTTTCATCACCCAACCGCCACTGGTAACGGAGGGGATTACCACTACTACCTCTATGACGTCTTCTAACCCCTTTAATGCTCTGACTATTGTAGTCCGATGGGCCCAGGGGCAACTCATGCCTACGTACAGGCGATAACGTCCTTTTTCTGGCGGATAATCTCCCTGTTTGCTAATGGCATTGCGAAACTGACTGGATGGCCGTTGATAATCCCCCCTTTCCCCCACGGGCGCCAACCTGGACATCATCAGCCGCCAAAGACTTCTCCATATCCACCTGGCTGCTGCTATCTGCCACGATGCCGGCAACCACTTCCCCATACCTTTTCCCCTCACAAACCCCTCACAACAAGTACACAAAAAACAAAGGCTCACGGGAGTCTTGCCGTGTTTCGACCCCATGAGCCACTCCTTGATTTCCTCACACCCTAATCGGGTCCTCTGACCCCAACTGCCTCCGATTATATACCTTTTTTTTCCCCCTGTCAACTGGTATAATAAAATTCCTTTACAATTACTGTGTGTGTCAGGTATGGAAGTAATACCGGCAATAGACCTTTTGGCAGGACGTTGTGTAAGACTGTATCAGGGAGACTATCAGCAGTCCCAGGTATTCAGTGATAATCCGGTGGAAATGGCGTTGCAATGGCAATCATTGGGCGCGCCACGCCTCCATTTGGTGGACTTGGATGGGGCTAGGGAGGGTAATACAGTTAACCTGGAAATAATTGCCAAAATTGTCAGGAGTCTCAATATTCCCGTACAGGTGGGGGGGGGAATACGCAATAGGGAGGCAGTAGAAAGACTGTTGGATTTGGGGGTGGCAAGGGTAATTCTGGGCACAATGGCAGTAGAAAACCCGGAATTGATGCAACAGTTGTGTGAGGCTTATCCTGGCAAAATAGCAGTGGGAATCGATGCCCGTAATGGCAAGGTGGCTACCAGGGGTTGGTTACAAACTTCCTCCGTGGATGCAGTCCAGTTGGCCAAACAAATCCCCCCCACCGCCTCCGCCATCATCTACACTGATATTACCAAGGACGGCACCCTGGAAGGGCCAAACCTTCCCGCCTTGAGGGAAATAGCAGAGGCCGTTAATATTCCCATTATCGCCTCTGGGGGTATTAGTGGTCTCACTGATATATTAAGTATTGCTAGCCTTGAGCCTCTAGGGGTAACCGGGGTAATCGTGGGGAAGGCTTTATACACTGGCAAGTTATCTTTGCCGGAGGCAGTCAAGGCAGTGGGAGATGGACCTATCCAAGACATCCCCCCCAACCCTTCTGCTTTTGTCTGATTGTCCCTATTAAATGGGGATAACGGTAATCCAGTGTCTATATTTAGGCTCTTTATTTTCGGTGATTGCTGTCAATTTTTCTTTAAGTGTCATGGTAATTTTCCTCTCCGGCGGCAGCAGATAGTTTTCCACCCTCTTCACCGGGGTTATTTTCGCTGCTGTCCCACACAAGAATACCTCGTCTGCTATAAACAATTCTGTCTTGTCTACGGGCCTTTGTTCTACTTCAATCCCCAAATCCTTGGCAATAGTAATAATACTATCTCTAGTAATCCCCTCTAGAATATCTTGATCCACACTGGGGGTAATTAGCTTACCATTTCTTACTAGGAAAATATTCATTCCCGTGGCTTCACACACTTTCCCCTGGGAGTTGAGAAGAATTGCCTCGTCAAAACCACTCTCCACTGCCTCCGTTTTAGCTAAAGCCGAGGTTATATAGGCGCCACTTATTTTCCCCCTCAAAGGCAAACTCCTATCCTCTTGACGATGCCACGAACTTATACGGCAACTAATCCCTTCTGGAGATAGATAATCCCCCATTTCTAAACCATACACGAAAAAGTCCTTCTCTATGTTGTGAAGTCTGGGGGCTATCCCTAAATCCGAGGTGTAGACAAATGGCCTAATGTAAAAAGGCTTACTGGGCCTGTTTTTTACCACAAACTCCTTAATCACCGACTCTATGAAAGCCGCTGGTAAGTCATAGTGCAAATACTTCGCACTGTCACTTAGACGACGACAATGGCGGTCTAAACGGAATAACAACACCTGTTGGGGGTTTTCCGGATCTATTGTACCTCTTAGCCCGCCAAAGGCCCCTGTCCCATAGTGTAAACCATGAGTAGCTATAGAAATCTTTGCTTCAGCAAAGGGGATAAACTCTCCCCGGAAATAGGCAATTGGCAAAAAGTCTGGCATGACTGCAAAAAATTGTCTCGCTTCTGTTCAAGTCACAAACACAGATCTTCCAATATTATCATCAAGCTAAACCCTATTGTGACAAATTGTGACCAACCTTTACATATATCATGGCAATTTCCCCCTCTTAGGCCACCAGGGCTTGAGGCTTTTCTAATAGACTATAATTAGTGACCAACCCTTGACATAGGCCATGAAGGAAACAATACTAATAAAAAAAACAGGGGAACTTTTAATAGATGCTGGTATTGTTAATAGTAACCAAGTTCTGGTGGCCCTTTGGGAACAAAAAAACTACCCCGAATTGCGCATAGGGGAGATTCTGGCGTACCATGGTTGGATTACTCAAAAAACCGCTGATTTCTTTGGAGAAAAAATAAAAGGGTATTTGTCTAGTTGTCTGCCTGGTAAAACCCTTGAAGAATACCTCCTAGAAGCGGGTATCCTCCACGAAAACCAAATAGAGGAAATTAGGGACGAAAAAACCACAAATACCTCTAATTTCGCCACTGTTGCTCTAGAAAAAGGATATATAAAACCTAAGACTATAGACTTTTTTAAAAAATATTTAAATGCTCTAGAATACCCAGATTTGAAGCCAGATTCTCCAAAAGTTATTCATAACCACGAAAACAGTAGCATAGAAGAAATTGAACTCACATGGCTTGATTGTTAGAAGCAGCCAGAGCAAAAAAACTATATAACAAGAAATCCAGAAATAAAGGGGGCTCAGACACTAGACTAAATACAAACACAATAAGTCTAGCCTAGCCCCTCGTGAGGTCAGTTGAAGTTAAAAGTGGAAGTAATGCGATTCATAGCCTCTATGACATTTTCCCGGCTGTTGAAGGCACTAAGACGCAAATAACCCTCGCCGGCGGCACCAAATCCAGCACCGGGAGTGCCCACCACATGTACACTATGTAGTAGTTTGTCAAAAAACTCCCAACTAGATAAACCTTCTGGCGTTTTCACCCACACATAGGGGGCATTCACCCCACCATAAACCTTCAAGCCTGCCCTTGTCAACTCCTCCCTGATAATGCGGGCGTTTTCCATGTAGAATTTTACCAGTGCTGCCACTTGTGCCTTCCCCTCATCCGTGTAAACTGCCTCCGCACCCCTTTGCACAATATAAGACACCCCGTTGAATTTCGTAGACTGACGACGATGCCACAACTGCCATAGGTCCACCTGTTGGCCATCTCTAGTTTTCCCCTTCAGAGTTTTTGGTACTACAGTGAAAGCACAACGAGTCCCAGTAAAGCCGGCATTTTTGGAAAAAGAGCGAAATTCTATGGCACAATCCTTTGCTCCCGGTATTTCATAGATAGAATGGGGGATGCTAGGATCTGTGATAAACGCTTCATAGGCAGCGTCAAAAAGGATGATGGCATCGTTATCCCTAGCATAGTCCACCCAAGCCTGTAAATGCTCCTTAGTTGCCGTTGCACCGGTGGGGTTATTAGGGAAACACAGATAGATCAAGTCTACCTTCTCCTTTGGTATTGCTGCCGTAAAGTTATTTTCTGCTGTTATAGGTAAATATACCAACCCCTCATATTCGCCTTTTTCGTTGGCCTCTCCTGTATGTCCAGCCATTACATTAGTATCTACATATACAGGATAAACGGGGTCTGTTACAGCAATCCTGTTATCATCCCCAAAGATGTCCAAAATATTGCCCGTATCACACTTTGAGCCATCTGAGACGAATATTTCATCGGCAGATATATCACAACCTCGACTTTGATAGTCGTGTATAGCGATTTTCTCCCTTAACCAAGGATACCCTTGTTCTGGCCCATATCCTCTAAAGGTTTGGCGCACACCCATTTCCTCCACTGCCAATTTCATTGCCCTTATGCAGGCTTCCGGTAGTGGCTCTGTCACATCTCCTATACCCAGTCTAATTATTTTTGCTGTGGGGTTAGCCTGGGCAAAGGCATTCACCCTCCTTGCTATTTCCGGAAACAGATACCCCGCCTTCAATTTCAAATAATTCTCGTTTATCCTTGCCATTACTTCTTTTCTCTTGCTCCCTTTTCGTCCTATAACACCATACCACAGAAACACACTCTACGGTATAAAAACAAGCCCTATCCACATTCCCTCCGGGCGCGGGGAGTCTTCTGCCCTTTCCATGACAAATATACTGCCTTCCCACTTGGTGCACCACCCACCGTTTACCTTTCCATCCTGCCACTGGACAATCGGAAATGTGCAAGGGACTACGTTTCCCCCTGGTGTCGTACTGGCCAGTGTTGATAAGATTCCAACTGCCACCCACCAACCCTATTGCCTTTCTTCTCCCCATTCTAGCCTCCCCATTATCTCCAACTTTCTTGTGGTTCAGTTTTCTCCTATACCCCTAGTCTCCCCTCATGTTATCCCATTTTCCCTTGACACTGGGTTTTTTTCTGCTATGATAGTTAGTGTGGGCGGCAGGTAGAGAGACTGTCAAAACACTTGGGCTGAAAATTTAACAAATAAGAATTAATTTCAAAAAGATGGGGGGAAGAATGGAAGGGGGGGAAAGAAAAATGGAATACAAAAACAGAAATTGGATATGATGGGCTAGGAAAGAAAGGAGAAAGGGAGAGAGAGAAAAAATGTTGGAAAAAAGAGAAAAAGAAGAGGAGTTAATACTGCAGGCAATAAACGTATCAAAGAGTTTTGGGAGTTTAAAGGCAGTAGACAGGGCAAGAATAGAAGTAAAAAAGGGGAGCATAACGGGGTTAATAGGGCCAAATGGGGCGGGAAAAAGTACTTTTTTTAATCTACTGTCCAACTTTATAATGCCAGATGAAGGAATAGTGTTATTTGAGGGGAAAGCAATCCAACATCTGCCACCCCATAAAATAGCCCAACTAGGGATGGTAAGGACTTTTCAAGTAGCAAGGGCCCTGTCGCGTTTGACAGTGTTGGAAAATATGTTATTAGGAAGAAAAGGACAAGTGGGGGAGAGTCTGATTTCTGTTTTCCTAAAAGGGGGGAAAATTAGACAACAAGAAAGGGAAAATAAAGAAAAGGCAATGGCAATTCTAGAATCAGTGGGTTTGGCAGAAAAAGCCCATGACTACGCGGGGGCATTATCGGGAGGACAAAGAAAATTATTAGAAATGGCCAGGGCACTAATGACAGAGCCTAAATTAATTTTACTAGATGAACCAGCAGCCGGGGTGAATCCAACCCTCATCAATCAGATTTGCGAACATATAATTCGTTGGAATAAACAGGGAATATCCTTTCTGATCATAGAGCACAACATGGACGTGATCATGTCCCTATGTAGTCATGTATGGGTATTGGCAGAGGGGAAGAATTTAGCAGATGGGACTCCTTCTCAAATACAGGGCAATGAGAAGGTGTTAGAGGCTTATCTAGGAGAATCTTATTAAAAAACCCACTTCCCCGGTTTTTTCCCTTAACTCTGTAAATGAAGAACCAGTAGAATATACTAGGAAAAAACTAGTCCATGGAGAGGAGAATATGAGCGAAAACAACAACAATCAAGAGAAGAAAACCACTGCAACAACCGAATCCCCAGTCACAGCCACCAATAACCCAGCCTCCCCCAACCCCACCCCAGCTGCCTCTGGTAGCGTATTAATGTATGCGGGCGGCGAAAAATCCACCCTATTGCCGTCAAACCGTCCAATTTCCCCATGCAGCCTTCAAATTGTAAAAACTTACTCCTCTGTGGGTAGTATCAGACCAGTGGTTAAAAGTGGTCTTAAAATAAAAAACATGATCACAGTATCGGGAAATCGTCCTATAGTGGCCAGTGGTTTAAAAATCAGTCAAGAATACAAAATCATGGGTAATCGCCCAGTTGCCTCCAATCAAATTGACGATCCTGTATTACTAATGGGTTATCTAGATTAACACCATAAACTAAAATGGCCCCCATGAGGGGCTCATGAGAACATTATAACTGCACCAGTATACTTAGGAAATTTCTCTTACCACTGGTTTGCCGTCTACAATCTCGCCCACCAAAATCACATCGGCTAGCCCTACAAACAAACCATTCTCTACAACCCCTGGTATATTATTGATAGTTTTTTCTAACTCAGCCGGCTCGTCAATAGAGTCAAACTTTACGTCTATCACTAGATTACCTTGATCCGTCACCACCGGGCCTGCCTTTTTCACTCCCATCCTCAACTCTGGCTTTCCCCCCAGTTTTTCTAACTGTCTCATCACCGGGGTTACAGCCATGGGTATCACCTCCACGGGTAGGGCAAAGGTGGTGCCCAATTTTTCCACTAGTTTACTACTATCTACTACAACTATAAATAAGTCGGCCAGACTATCTACCACTTTCTCCCGAGTGTGGGCAGCCCCTCCCCCTTTGATAAGATTTTTATGGGGGTCTACCTCATCAGCACCATCTATGGCAATATCAATATGGTCTACCATGTCCAAAGTAGTTAGAGGGATGCCATACTTTCTCGCCAACACCTCCGCCTGATAGGATGTTGGTATTCCCACCACATTGCTGATTTCACCCTTTGTCAACCTCTTGCCAATATACTCAATGGCATAAGCAGTAGTAGAACCTGTCCCTAGTCCTACTATACAATTGGATTGTACCCTTTGCGCCGCTGCCTTTCCCACCTCTTGCTTCATTAATTCTACAGGGGCTTGATTCATAATTTCCTCCATATTTCTAACTCCAACGTGTCTCCCTATTATCTTGGATTTATGAACATTCCACAATTACTGCCTATAGCCTTTATAGTGGTTTAGGTAGAATCCATTGGTGACTACTAGAAGCCTCTATCACACACGCCAACAGACATGAGTAGGGATTTTGATTGGGATAGGGTAGAATTGGCCCTCAAAATAGAAGAAGAGTCTGGTTATCAAAACCTGAAGGGCAATCAATATCAATTCCATGAATTTTTATGTCTCACCTTTGGACAAACCCCACCAATATCAGTGTCTGCCTCTACCCTCCTACTCAGGCTTCGTTGGCTGGATACTGCCAAAAAATTTGCCCGTTATCCTCAGTTAACCATTCCTGAAAGAAGGCATTTAATTGCCCAAACTCGCGCTTTGATTGCCTCGGTAAAACAAGTACAACAAAATCAGTCCCCACCTTCTCCTCCCAAAGACATTTTCACACAAAAAAACTTCCCCTCCCTGCAGATAAAAAAACCACCCATATTTTTCAACTCTTCCACTATATCTTCTCTTAGATTAGACGACCCAGTTGGGGTTTTAAAAGGCGTTTCTGTCAAATACCAACACTTACTCGCCAAATTGGGCCTAGAAACAGTGCGGGATTTGCTTTTTTATTATCCTAGGGCTCATATTGACTATGCCCGTCAAGTCAATATAAAAGACTTGCAGGCTGGTGAAACCGTTACAGTG
This sequence comes from Geminocystis sp. M7585_C2015_104, assembly GCA_015295805.1. Taxonomy (NCBI): domain Bacteria; kingdom Bacillati; phylum Cyanobacteriota; class Cyanophyceae; order Chroococcales; family Geminocystaceae; genus Geminocystis; species Geminocystis sp. M7585_C2015_104. The sequence continues at coordinate 31,264 of DVEF01000006.1, forward strand.
GTTGGTAGAGTTAGAAAATGTGAGTGTTTTTCCAGTCCTAAAAATAAAAAACTAACCATCTTCAACCTGGTTTTAAGAGACTCCACAGGGGAAGTTAAAATTACCCGCTTCTATGCCGGTGTTTATTATAGTCACAGAGGCTGGCAAGAGAAGATGAAAAGGATGTATCCCCAAAATGCCATCGTTGCCGCCTCCGGATTAGTCAAAAAAACCCCCTATGGCACCACCCTAGACAATCCCGAATTTGAAGTCCTCGACAGTGACGGCAATACTATCAATTCCCTAAAGATAGGGCGTCTTGTACCCGTTTATCCCCTCACTGAGGGCCTTCCCTCCGACTTCATCAGGAAAACCATAATGGAGGCCATGAAGGCTATTCCCCTTCTTGAGGATCCACTGCCCCATTGTATCAAAAAAGAGTACAATCTAATGGACCTACAAGCTGCCATTGCCCAGATTCACTACCCCCAAAACCAAGAAGAATTGGCCCAGGCTAGGAGAAGACTGGTTTTTGACGAGTTTTTTTACCTGCAATTAGGCTTCCTTAAAAGAAGACAAGAACAAAAACAAAATCAAACCGCTACCCCTTTTTCTGCTAGTGGGCGTTTAATAGAAAGACTACAAGAAATTCTGCCTTTTTCCCTCACAAATGCCCAAAAAAGGGTCATAGAAGCAATTAAAAACGATTTACAGTCCTCCACTCCCATGAATCGTCTCCTCCAAGGGGATGTAGGATCCGGGAAAACAATTGTAGCTGTATTTGCCATTTTGATGGGAATCCAGTCAGGATACCAAGCAGCCTTGATGGCGCCCACAGAGGTATTAGCGGAGCAGCATTATCGTAAAATAGTACAGTGGTTCAACCAGCTTCATCTGCCAGTAGAGTTGCTAACGGGTGCGACAAAACCCTCTAAACGTAAACAAATATATGCACAACTAGAAAGTGGCGAATTACCCCTAGTAATTGGTACTCATGCCCTAATTCAGGATAATGTTAAATTTCGCAATCTAGGCTTAGTAGTTATTGACGAACAACACCGCTTTGGGGTACAACAGAGGGCCAAATTGCTGTCAAAGGGAAAGGCTCCACACGTTTTAAGTATGACAGCAACACCCATCCCCCGCACCCTCGCCCTAACCCTCCATGGAGACTTAGATGTCAGTCAGATAGACGAATTGCCCCCTGGCAGACAACCCATAACTACCAAAGTCTTGACGGGAAAACAGCGTTTACAAGCCTATGAGTTAATAAAAAGAGAAGTAGCTAATGGCAGACAGGCATATATTATCCTTCCCTTGATAGAAGAGTCGGAGAAACTAGAAGTAAAAGCCGCCACTAGGGAATATGAAAGACTAAGCCAAAAAGTCTTCCCTGACTTCCGGGTGGGATTACTCCACGGCAGAATGACATCCCAAGAAAAAGAAGCCTCCCTCAATGCCTTTCGCAATAACGAAACCCAGATAATTGTCTCCACCACCGTCGTCGAGGTGGGAGTGGATGTTCCCAACGCTACAGTGATGTTAATAGAGAATGCCGAAAGATTTGGCCTCTCACAACTACACCAACTAAGAGGGAGAGTCGGCAGGCAAACACAAATCCTATTGTTTCCTAGTTACCAACAGTAAAACCCCCGAAACTGTCCAACGGTTAAACATTTTAGAGCAGTCCCAAGATGGTTTTTTCATTGCCGAAATGGATTTAAGACTAAGGGGGCCCGGAGAAGTATTGGGAAATCGCCAATCGGGATTGCCCGACTTTGCCCTCGCAAGTCTAGCAACAGACCAGGATGTTCTTATGATGGCACGAAATGCCGCCGAAAAGCTAGTCACCCAATGGGCTAACAACAATCCCGAAAACTGGCGGTGGGAGAGGGAATTGGCCAGACGTCATCAAAAACTGATGGGGGGAATTTTAACCTAAGACAATCCCTAACTTTTTTGTTGTTTTGGTGTCCTTGTAATTACCACATCAATTAAACCGTACTCCTTGGCTTCCTCGGCAGACATAAAGAAATCCCTTTCCGTATCCTCCTCTATTTTCTCCAAGGGCTGACCAGTGTGTGCTGCCAAATAGTGATTAAGCTGTTTTTTTAGATACAGAATCTCCTTGGCCTGGATTTCAATATCCGCCGCCTGTCCTCTTGCGCCCCCTAGGGGTTGGTGAATCATGATGCGGGCATTGGGCAGACTCATTCTTTTTCCCTTCGCCCCTGCACTCAGTAGGAATGCCCCCATGCTAGCGGCCAGACCTACACATATAGTACAAACATCTGGTTTAATTTGATTCATGGTATCATATATGCCCAACCCCGCAGAAACTGACCCTCCGGGGGAGTTGATGTAAAGGTAAATATCCTTGTCCGGATCCTCTGCTTCTAATAGTAGCAGTTGGGCGACTATGGAATTTGCCAGTTCATCGGTAACCTCTTCCCCCAGAAATACTATCCTCTCCCGCAATAAACGGGAGTATATGTCAAAGGCGCGCTCCCCACGCCCCAAATTTTCAATTACAGTTGGTATCATTTAGTTTTTCTCTTCCTCTAATGGGATTTTTTTTGTTTGCTTAACCTCTATTTTAACTCATATTAATGAGAGCCCCCACCCTAATAATCCAACTCCAGACTTGCCACCACCACTGCTGTAAAGGCAAAAGCCAACACCAACGGGATGGGGCAATTCCACACCATACTACCAATTGTTCCCAAAACAGTGACCACCAAACTGGCCAGTAGCCACATCTTCTCCTCTGGGGAGAAACCCTTTTCTGCCTTTATCTGCAGCAACACCTCCTTGGGTATTGGCAATGGCATTACTGCCTGTGGGGGAAAAGCCCAATAATTCTTACGTTCTAAAAACCAATCTGTCCATCCGTTTTGTTCACACCACTCTTGTATCCATTCGTCGCAAAAATGCTTCATTTCCCCTCTTTTTTTTCTCTCTTTTCCCTCTTTCAATCCCTTGTCACCAGTCTATCAGAACTCCTCTATTTTCGTTCATTTTCTTTATCAAATTTAATATTCTCTTTTGAGTACTTATACTTATTACCTTATACTTACTGGAAAGGAGAAACACAGAGGGGAAAAGGATACTTATCTGCCAATGGCAAACCTGTTTAAGACAAATAAGCTGTGCCAAAATGCCAAATATTTCCCTGCCATAACCAGTTTTAAAATGTGCTTGGTACACCCAGTCTCTTTTTAGGAGTTTTCCTATTTTATAATCCAGTTAATAGTGGCCTCCCAAGACAGTTAATTATTACTCCCACCCCTGTAACAATTGTTGCCTGAAAGAATGGTTGTCGTTGGCAGGGTTTAAAAGGGTTCAAATTAGAATCAGCCTGTAGACTGCGTCGTTTTAGCCCGGTAGGATACTGAGGAAAATATAGTATAGAATAAAACCCATTGCAGAAAGGGGGTAGGATGTGGGGGGCTATTATTTATGTTATTATCAACGGTTTTCAGCCGTTGGACTAACTGTTCTACTTCTACCTCCAGACTCATGGACTTTAACTTCTGTCTTATACACCTTCAAAGGTCTTATATGAGAACATTATCAAGTAGAGTGTTCTTTAACCCATGTAAGAAGGCCTAAAAGAGGTATAATTACAGTCTAACTACAAAGAACTATAAAGGCCGGTGAGGTTTTTTCAGCAGGTTTACGGGGAATATAACATAGCTATAGGCCTTCCTGATGGGACGGGGCCGCAGACTCAGGTTAATACTCAAAGGGTATGGTATTTTGGAAAGATATAGGGTAAAGAAGAATACAGACAAATACAGGCCTGTTGATAATAAATCTTTAGCCCCCTTTACAGAGGATGCCAGTTCACAGAACTATAGGAAGGCATTGTAAGATATCAGGCGAGCCAATGAGGATAAGAGGGCTATAGTGGTGAGAATTGCTAATTCCAGGCTTCAGGGGCGTCAAAAGGCTTAAACGAGGGCAGAGGAACTTGGTATAGGGCCTACCACCAAAAAGTACCAACCCCAATTTGTGAGTCAGTAATGTTTACAGTAGGTTTACAGGTAGTCTGAGTTTTTGTAGAATGGCCTAAGGGCTTCCGTCTGCCAACTTTCTGCATGGGGTGTTGTTTTACACCACAAGAAAAACCCCCCTTCCTGGGGGGGTGTTATAGGCCAATGATTGCGTCAGTCAATAGTAGTGGAAACCATTGCCATAACGACGTTGTCAACGGTGACGGGGAAGGGGAGACGATGGATGTCTGACTCGGGTTTACAGGCGATTTCCGCACACTGACGTAGTTGGCCAAGGGTAATATTATTTAGGCTCAATTCTTCTAGGGTGGAAGGCAAACCAATAACTTTGTAGAATTTAAGTAATTGTTTTCGGGCAGTGGCGGCTAGTTGACTGTGGCCTATTATTTCTTCCAGTCGCAATTGTACTAAAATACCATAGGCTACTTTTGCACCATGTAAGTGTCTACGGGTTTCGGGGAAATAGGTGAGGGCATTGTGAACTGCATGTGCTCCAACAGTACGACAACTGGCTCCCCCTAAACCACCACTAATTCCCGCCAGCAAGACTGTGGCATCCACTACCTCCTTCCAAGTGGGGGTAAGGGGATGGGCTAAAGCTTCTTCTGCCTTTTGGAATAGAATATCTCTTAAAACCCTAGCCTGTTGTACTGCGGCAATGGTGAGAGAGGCAGTAGAATTGCCACTGCTGACAGAAGATTCATACCACTTGGCCAAAGCATCTCCTATCCCCGCCGCCAGTGTAGCCCTTGGCGCAGTAGCAACAAGGTTGTAATCTAGAATGAGTACATTGGGGCATTGACTAAGGGGCACATCGTATTGAAAGGCACCCTTGTCCGAGTAGATGTTACTTAGGGCTGTCCAAGCTGCACAAGTGGCCGCCGAGGTGGGAATGGTAACCACTGGCAGTTGACACTTTTGGGCTACTAATTTAGCGGCATCTAGGGCCTTTCCCCCCCCTGCCCCAATTACTGCATCCGCCTGGTGGGATTTTACCTCTTGACAAAGACGTTCAATGGTGTGCTCACAACAGTCAGGATAGTAGCTTTGATAGTGGCAATGGCAGTCATACTCGGTTTCTAAGAATTGCAGACGGGGCTTAACTACAGATAGGCTATTTTCCCCCCCCACCACCAGAAAACGTTTTCCCAGGGTGGTAATGACATCCCCACTGACTGCTAAACAGTTTTCCCCTTTTACTATCCTTCCTGGGGCTACCTGTAAATGGAGAATTTGATTCAGTTGACTAGCTTGAGTGGTTTGTTGGCTTTGTTGACTAAAAGCAGACTTGGATTCGGTCATTCTTCTGGGCGAAAAGTGGATTCTGAATTTTTTGAATTACAATAGATGAGGCGCTATTGAATATATTAGCAACTATTACTAATTATCCGTTCAAACTACTCCCCCCGCATTTAGCTTATCATGGAATAAGGGGAAGTGCTCCAGGGGGGAACGCCTGCATACCATTATTGCGCCATTACATTATTGCGCCATTACTGCGCTTTTCCAAATGGGCTAGGTGGTCAATTCCTAGTATATTACAGGAAAAACCCCCGGGAAAACTCCCCTCACTGTCCAGTATTTTCCAGCATTTAAGAAAAAAAGGCCATGACTCAAACACCCACCAGCAGAGAAAAACTGAAAACCGCACTGGTAAGCCCTGACTACTTTAACCCCTTCGGCAACAAGTTGATTCAATCGGGTTACATCGACAAGGAAAGTCTGAAAAGGGCTCTGGCAGAAGTAAGAAAAACTAAACAACCCCTGCTCAAGGTTTTAGAACAAATCACCCATAAGGCTTTATCCCCGGAATTAGTAAGACAATACAAACAACACCAACTGTTCGAGTTGAAAATCCTCTACGGAGTCGACTGTGTCGATCCGGATGCAGAGGATATACCCTGTGAGCAAATGTGTGAGCTTATCGACTCGCTCATTGGGATCAATATATGTCGTAACCGTAAGGTGTTACCAATGCGACGCATAGAAGGGGAACCACCCACCATTGTAGTGGCCATGGTCAACCCCGATGACCTACACGCCCTAGACGACCTAAATAAAATCCTCCGCAGCAGGGGCCTCAACCTACAAAGAATTGTTATTACCGAAGAGGATTACGACCGTCTCCTGCAAGAGTACTACAAGATAGAACAGGCCAAAAAACAAAAAGAAGAAGAGCTGAAAAAACAACAAGAAATGCAAAAAATGGCCGATGTTAGTGAAATCATGGAAGACTTAGACCAGGGTCTGGAGGAGACGGAAGAGGAAACCAGTGATGCTGATTTAAGTGCCGACGATGCTAACCAGGCTCCCATCATCAAACTGGTCAATAAAATTCTCATAAAGGCCCTACAAGAAAAGGCCTCTGATATTCACGTCGAGCCCCAAGAAACCTACCTCCGGGTTCGCCTCCGTAAAGACGGTGTCCTGAGAGAATACTTCAGATTACCCAAGCATATTACAACAGCAGTGGTAGCGCGTTTCAAGATCATGGCGGACCTGGACATCGCCGAAAGACGTTTGCCCCAAGACGGCAGAATACGTCGCGTATTCCAGGGGAGAAATGTAGACTTTCGGGTCAATACTCTTCCCAGCCGTTATGGGGAAAAGGTCTGTCTCCGGATTTTGGACAACTCGGCAACCCAACTGGGGTTAGACTTTTTAATTACCGACAAGGAAATCCTGGCCAAGGTAAGGGAAATCTCCCGTCGCCCCTTCGGTTTGATTCTGGTAACAGGGCCCACCGGAAGTGGTAAGTCTACCACCCTATATTCCATCCTAGCAGAAAGAAACGAGCCGGGGGTAAATATCAGCACGGCAGAAGATCCCATCGAGTATGCCCTGGAGGGGATAACCCAAGTCCAGGTAATCAGGGAAAAAGGTATGGACTTCGCCTCCATACTCCGTGCTTTCCTCCGTCAAGATCCTGATATTATCCTGGTGGGTGAGACGCGAGACAAAGAAACGGCTAAAACCGCTATCGAAGCCGCCTTGACGGGACACCTGGTTTTGACTACCCTCCACACCAACGACGCGGCAGGTGCCATCGCCCGTCTGGACGAAATGGGCATTGAGCCTTTTATGATTTCTGGAGCTTTGCTGGGGGTACTGGCTCAAAGACTACTACGACGAGTATGCACCGAGTGTCGTATCCCCTACACCCCAACCCAAGAAGAACTAGCCCGTTTTGGTTTGTCCTCTTGGGGTAATCAATCTGTGACCTTCTATCGCGCCAACGTCTTATCGGGAGAAGCCCTGCAGAAGGCCCAGGCAGAGGGCACCGTCTGTCCTAAGTGCGGTGGTGCGGGCTACAAGGGACGTGTAGGGGTGTATGAGTTCATGGTGATCACCGAATCCCTGCAAAAACTCATTAACCAAGGGGCCACCACCGACATGATCAAGGAGAAAGCGGTAGAAGAGGGGATGGTAACCATGCTGGCCTACGCCCTAAATCTGGTGCGGGAGGGCTATACTACTCTAGAGGAAGTGGAAAGGGTAGTATTGACGGATTCCGGGTTGGAGGCGGAATTAAAGGCTAAACGCAAATCCAGCCTCACCTGTCGCGGCTGTGGCGCCCAGTTACAACCCGAATGGTTAGACTGTCCCTACTGTATGACTCCTCGTTTCAGCGACTAGCATCTTCTGGGCAGGGGAGAAGACAAATCCAACCCCTGTGCTCATTGACAGCGAGGGGGACATCCCCGACAATAAAATAAACTGAAGTAGGCCAAAAGTGGGTGATTGTCCATGGTTTTTCCCCCTGCCTTGTCCTCACCGCAAATCCAGACAGAGAGGAATCTAAAAGACTGTATCCTCGCCGCTATAGACATAGGCACTAACTCCATTCACATGGTGGTGGTGAGGATTAATGCCCAAATTCCCTCCTTCTCCATCATCACCAGGGAAAAAGAAACTGTTAGATTAGGGGAACGAGATCCAGAAACGGGCAACCTCACCCCGGAGGCTATGGAAAGGGCTATATTTGCCCTGAAAAGATGTAAGCAGTTAGCGGAAACCCTCAAAGCCGAACAAATAATTGCCGTTGCCACCAGTGCCACCAGGGAGGCCCCCAATGGACAAGAGTTTCTGGCGAGAATCGAAGCGGAATTGGGAATAGTAGTGGATTTAATTTCTGGCCAGGAAGAGGCTAGAAGAATCTATCTGGGGGTACTGTCGGGTATGGACTTCGGGGGAAAACCTCACCAGGTGATCGATATTGGCGGGGGTTCCACTGAAATAATCCTGGCTGATAGTGAAGACATTCGTTGTCTTAGCAGCACCAAAGTAGGCGCCGTCCGTCTCACCCGGGAGTTTATTCATACTGACCCCATTAGTGCTAAGGAGTTGATCGCACTTAGGGCCTACATTAGAGGAATGTTAGAAAGGCCAGTAGAAGAGTTACAACAGTTTCTTAAACCGGGGGAAAAGCCAGTTTTGGTGGGCACCTCCGGCACCGTGGAAACTTTGGCAATCCTTCATGCCTCTGGGAAAAAATCAGAGGCCCCCGTAACCCTCAACGGCTATCAGATGTCACGGTGGGAGATTGAAAGCCTTTTCTCCCGTCTGGCCAAAATGAGCTATAGTGAACGGGTGGCCATGGGCATGTCCGAAAAAAGGGCAGAAATTATCATTGCCGGCGCTGCTATCCTAGTAGAAGCTATGAACATGTTAAATGCCGACTCCCTCATCGTCTGTGAAAGAGCCCTAAGGGAAGGTCTCATTGTGGACTGGATGCTACAACACGGCTACATAGAAGACCGTCTAGCATACCAGAGTCAGGTTCGTCCCCGAAATGTATACAAGATAGCTCACAAGTACCATGTAGACCTACCCCATGCCGAGAGGATTGCCCGTTTTGCCCTCAAGATATTCGACAGTTTGAGGGGAAAATTACATTATTGGGGGGAGCTGGAGAGAGAATATCTTTGGAGTGCGGCTATACTCCACAACTGCGGCCTGTATGTCTCCCACTCAGCCCATCACAAACACTCGTACTATCTAATCCGTCACAGCGAGTTGTTGGGCTTTAGTGAGATGGAAATAGAACTGATCGCCCTCATTGCCCGCTATCATCGCAAGAGTAAGCCAAAACGGAAGCATGTGGGTTATGCCACCTTGTCAGAGGGTCACCGGAAAGTGGTGCGCCAACTGAGTGCCATTTTGCGGTTGGCCATAGCCTTAGACCGAAGACAGATCGGGGCGATCAGGGATTTGGAGTGCGAGTACGACCCGGAGTACAGAAGAATACATCTGCATCTGTACCCCCAGAATCCCCAGGACGACTGCGCCCTGGAATTGTGGAATCTGGACTACAAAAAGCCCATTTTCGAACAAGAATACAATGTTAGGGTAATTGCGACACTACACCGGTGCTAATGGAGGGCTACAACTGGAATTGGGCCTCCTGACGTGCCATGGCTGCCTGTTCGGGATGTATCCCCAAACGGGTTAAATTGAGACGCCCCTTGCTGTCGAAACCGCGGATTTTCACTACAATTTGATCCCCCACAGATACCTCGTCTTCCACCCGGCCCACACGGTGTTCCGCCAATTGGGAGATGTGGATCATACCCTCCTTGCCTGGCAACACCTCTACGAAGGCTCCAATGTCAATAATACGGGTGACACGTCCAAGATAGACCTCTCCCTCGTTGAGTTTGCGGGTGATGTTTTGGATAAGCCGTTTGGCCTGTTGCGCCTTTTCTGCCTGGCTGGCACAGATGGTAACAGTGCCATCGTCGGCAATATCAATCTTACAACCAGTTTGCTCAGTAATAGCCTTAATGGTCTTGCCGCCGGGGCCAATTACGGACCCGATCATATCAGGCTCAATCTTCATAGTCAATAGACGAGGCGCATAGGGAGACAGATGTTTACGGGGCTCTTGTATCACCTTCAACATCTCCTGGAGAATATGGAGACGAGCGGCCTTCGCTTGTTCAATAGCTTTGGCAATAATATCAATGGACAGGCCCGTAATCTTCATGTCCATCTGCAGGGCAGTAATTCCCTCATCAGTGCCCGCTACCTTAAAGTCCATATCCCCCAGAAAGTCCTCTATGCCCTGAATGTCAGTGAGGATGCGTACCTCATCCCCTTCCTTAATCAACCCCATGGCGGCACCACTCACCGGCTTGGATATGGGCACCCCCGCATCCATCAACGCCAGGGTAGAGCCACATACAGAGCCCATGGAGGTGGAACCGTTGGATGATAGCACTTCTGATACTACGCGAATCACATAGGGGAATTCCTCTTGGGGAGGCAACACCGGTAGTAGTGCCCTTTCCGCCAAAGCCCCGTGTCCAATTTCCCTACGTCCCGGGGAGCGCAGGGGCCTAGTCTCCCCTACAGAATAGGGTGGGAAGTTATAGTGGTGCAGATAGCGTTTTTCTAGTTCCGGATACAGGTCGTCTGGCAATTCCTGGGCATCGGCTGAAGTGCCTAAAGTTACGATTGATAGTACTTGAGTTAATCCTCTTTGGAAGAGAGCACTACCGTGAACCCTAGGAGGTAATACGCCGACCCGACAGCTGATGGGACGCACCTCATCCAGTTTTCGCCCATCCACTCTCACCCCCTCGTCTAAAATCTGACGGCGCATCAGTTCCTTAGTGAGTTTTTTGTAGAGGGTGGGCACCAGACGGGAATCCTGAGCAGCCGCCAGTTTCACCTCATGGTCGTCAGGAAGGGCCTTGATGGCCTCTTCCACCTGCAATTGAATGTTGTCCAGCGCTTCTTCTCGGCCTTTTTTGCCCAAGTCGAACTGTTTAAGGATTTTTTTCACCTCTTCTTGGGCTCTTTCCCGGATAAACTCATAGACAGTCTCATTAAATTCTTCTCTTTCCTCATACACCCTCTCAATGCCTAACTCTTGGAGCAAATCCTGTTGGGCTTTAATTAACTCCTGGATGGCCTCATAGCCAAACTCGATGGCCTCAATAATGTCTTGTTCGGGCAGTTGGTTGGCACCGGCTTCCACCATTACCACCCCGTCGGGAGTACCAGCCACTACCAAGTCTAAATCTCCCTGTTCGATTTCCCGGAAGGTAGGATTGATGATAAACTCATCGTTCAAAAGTCCCACCCTAACTGCTGCCATGGGTCCTGCAAAGGGGATTTTTGCCAACATGGTGGCTACAGAAGCACCGGTGACGGCTAAAACGTCCGGGGGTACATCCTCATCCATGGAAAGGGTAGTGGCAATGATTTGAATGTCATCCCGCAACCAGGAGGGGAAAAGAGGACGTAGTGGTCTATCTATGAGACGGCTAATGAGGATAGCTCTTTCTGGGGGTTTGCCCTCCCTACGTAGGAAACCGCCAGGTATTCTCCCGGCAGCATATAATCTCTCTTCGTAATCTACTGTGAGGGGTAAGAAGTCTATGCCTTCCCTACCTGGGGTGCGAGTGGCGGTGACTAGTACAGCAGTGTCTCCCGACTGAATTAAAACAGCGCCCCCTGCCTGGGGTGCCAACAAACCCACTTGTATTTTTATGTCTCTCCCTTCAAAAAAAGCTATGGACTTATTATATTCTTCCATTGTTCTACTGGAATCCTTGCACTTGACTTTTCTCTATTCTTTTCTTTATGTAATCGTAACATGAGTGCCGGACTAACTGTAAGGGAAAAAGCAGGTTAGTGTTTAAGATTCAAAAATCGAGTGTATTCTGGGTGGAAAAGAAGTTTAATTTGACCAGTGGGGCCATTTCTGTGTTTAGCTATAATTACCTCCGCTATACCTCTATCGGGGGTATCCGGATGATAATACTCATCTCGGTATAACATTAATACCAGGTCAGCATCCTGTTCAATGGCTCCTGATTCTCTCAAATCCGATAACATCGGTCTTTTGTTAGTCCTTTGTTCTACGGCACGACTGAGTTGGGAGAGGGCTATTACTGGCACATTCACCTCCCGGGCCAAACTCTTGAGGGCGCGGGTAATCCTGGACAATTCCTGTACCCTGTTTTCACTATTACTGCCCTGCATCAGCTGTAAATAGTCCAACAATACCAACCCCAACTCCCCTTTCTTTTCCGCCTGAAGTCGACGCACTTCTGAACGCATCTGCATTACAGTTAAATTTCCCGTGTCGTCTATATAGATGGGTAATTCCGATAAAACCCCCACTGCCCTCATCAACTCCTCCATTTCCTGTTCTGTAATACGCCCCGAGCGGATACGATTACTCTCAATTTTGGCCTCGGAAGACAGCAGCCGCATAACCAGTTGTTCCCTGGACATTTCCAGACTGAAAATAGCTACTGGCAGATGTTGTTTTTGGGCAACATTAAGGGCAATATTGAGAGCAAAGCTGGTTTTCCCCATAGAGGGCCTGGCGGCTATAATGATCAAATCTGACCTTTGCAAACCCCCAGTCATGGCATCCAAGTCATAAAAGTGGGTGGGTATGCCGGGAAGGGCAATCTTGTCCTGGAAAGACTGAATCTCTGTAAAAGTTTCTACTATCGTTTCGGAAAGGGGTAATAATCCCTTTTGTACTCTTGTTTGCGTAAGGTTGAAGAGCTTTTGTTCCGCCTCATCCAACACTGAATCTAAATCCTTGGTGGTGTCATAGGCCAATTCCCCAATTTCCTTGCCCACATTAATGAGTTGTCGCCGAACATACTTGTCTACAAGCAGTGGTACGTATAATTCAATATTGGCGGAAGAAACCGTCCTCTCCAGTAAACTGACGATTTTGGGTGTACCCCCCACCTTATCCAGCAAATTGTGATCCTTCAACCATGTGGAAACGGTAATTACATCAATGGGTTGTCCTTTGAAGTAAAGCTGTACGGCCGCCTCATAAATGTGTCTGTGGGCAGGTACATAGAAGGCCGCCGATGGCAAAAGGTCTACAATTTTCTCCATACAATTGGGATCTAGAAGAATACTGCCCAGGATTATCTCTTCCGCTTCTATGTTTTGTGGGGGGAGAGAAGTTATCGCCAAATCCGGGGTGAATTCAGTCATGACCAAAAAACTCCACTATTTCTGTTCCCAAACCTTGACTGTGCCATCAACACCCCCTGCTGCCAACATTCTGCCATCTTTGCTTAGAGAAAGGCAGAAGATACGATTGGAATCGTTAATTTTCAGATGACCCAATTCCTCCCCACTGGCTGGATACCAGATTTTTATTAATCCATCAGTCCCGGCACTGTACAACAACTGGGAATCGGGGCTCCAGCTCAGATCCATTACCTGGCCATGATGAGCATTGAGTTCCAAAAAGGGTTCTATTTGTAGGAATATACTAAATATGGTGGTGGGGAGTTTCCAGAGTTTAATAGTCCCATCAGCACAAGCCGCGGCAATGATTTCTCCTGTGTGACTAATGGCCACCGCCTCCACCTTGGCCATGTTGCCCACAAGGACACCCAGTTGTTGTTCCGCACCTAGTTGCCAGAGGCTGATAGTGCCATCCGAGGCCCCACAGGCCACATACCCATTTTCCTCATCCACTGCTAGGGCTGACACGGGGGCCTGGTGATAGCAACTACAAACCAGTTTGCTAGTGGTCAGTTCCCATTGTTTTAGGGTTTGATCATAACTGCCACTGAGGAGCAAATTCTGTCCTGTCGCCATAGCCAGACAGTGGATAGAGCCAGTATGATGGGTTAGGGTATATTCTGGTCGGAATTCCAAAGACTTCTTCCCTGGCACTAACGACCAGACTCTTATCAGTTGATCCAAACCTCCCGTAGCTACCCCAAAGTCCTGATAATTATCTTTTCTGACACAGAGACACAAAACCCCTTGAGCCGCTGCCTCTGTCCCACTTACCTCAGTCCCGTCTTTTAACGACCATAGGCGGAGATGTTGATCCCAAGACGTAGTAAGAAGGTATTTCCCGTCGGCAGTAATAGCCAAATCCGTCACTGATTGACTATGAGCCTTTATTATATGAATACAACGCCAGGCAAGTCTGGGAGGTGGCAATATATCTATCTTTTTGCTTTCTTGTAGCACATTTTTGTCGGGTAATTCTAGCCCCTTACGAGGGGCTTGTAACCCCTGGTACAGTTTTTCTAGGTTTTTCAGACGTAATTCTATATTGTGTTCCTTGATGTAACTAATTATACTAGTTATAGACCTGTTGATACTGTCTATGTCTTCCTGCAAAGAGGCAATCACCTCGTCATCTGACTTGGGAGTATTGTGGAGTTTTGGGGGTATGATGGAGGCCTTGTCTTCTGCCAAAAACTGGTGAAGATTCTCCTTTAGTTCGGCCAGTTGTGCAGAAAAACGTTTTAACTGAATATTCAAGGCAGCAGCAATTCTGGCCTTATGACGCAATTCTGCCCTCCAGCGGCCTATGACTCCTAACATCAGATCGACTGTCAACAACAGATAGAATGGGGAATATTGCTGTGTTCTTGAGGCCACCAGTAGGGCAACAAGGGTCAAAAATAGAAATACCCCTTCTATTATTTCCAACCATAATGAATAGATAAATCTCATAAGTATTCCCCTAGATTCCTAGCAGGAAACGAGCAATATAAAAGTAAATTAAAACCCCCAAAACGTCTACAATGGTGGTAATAAAGGGAGCAGACATCAATGCTGGATCTAAACCTAGACGACGGAAAAAAAAAGGCAAAAAAGAACCAGCCACCGTAGAGATCACAGAAATGACTAAAAGACTCAGTCCAACGGCAGCGGCCACAATAGGGTTTTTCCGGGTATGAGGCAGAAAATAAGCCCAAATGGAGGTCAACACTGCCAACATAATTCCCAAAAGGATGCCAGCCACTCCCTCCCTCAGGACTACCTGGACGGAGCCCAATTTGTCCACCTGACCTGTGCTTAAACCCCTGATTACCACAGTAGAAGATTGAGTCCCTATATTGCCCCCCGTGCCGATGAGAAGAGGGATAAAGGCGGCTAACACTGTCACCTTGCTGATTACCTCTTCTTGAGAACCAATAATACTACCGGTGAGAGTGTTAGTGAAAAGAAGTACCAATAACCAGGTTAAACGACGACGGGCAATAGTAAACAAGTTCTGGCGAAAGTAATTGTAGCCATCCCCGGCTGGCACCGCCCCCAGGGCATATATTTCTTCCGTGGCTTCTTGCTCTAAAATATCAATAACATCGTCTACAGTGACAATCCCCACCAGTCTTAATTCTCTGTCCACTACCGGAATAGCCAACAGGTCATATCTTTGAATCAAACGTGCTACTTCCTCCTGAGGGGTATCTGTTTTCACGTAGATTACATCCCTCGTCATGATTTGTTCTAGGGTTTCCTCCGATTGATGTATCACTAAGTCTCTCAAAGAAACTACGCCCATTAAATGACGGGATTCATCGGTAACATAGATGTAATAAACTAGTTCAGTACGTCCAGCCAGGGTATGTAGTCTTTCAATAGTCTCCTCCACAGTGAGATGTTGTTTGAGGGAGACATATTCCGGCGTCATGATCCTGCCGGCAGTACCCTCTTCATAGCCCAGCAGCAGATTTGTAGCCTGTCGTTCTTCCGGACTAAGTTGTTCTAAAATACGACTTACTACACTTGCTGGCAATTCATCAAAAAGACGAGCCCGATCGTCAGGAGACATTTGTCCCACTATGTCAATGACTTCCTGACGTCTGAATTGTTCGATGAGGGATTGTTGACAGGAAGAGTCCAGGTGTTCGTAGACACTGATGGCTATGTCTTTACTGAGGAGACGAAAAACAATCAATTGTAAACCCTCTGGGAGCTGTTCAATAGCCTCGGCAATATCTGCAGGGTGAACAGGTTGTAACAAAGTCTTGATTCCCTCCAGATTGTTATGTTCCAAAAAAAGTTTCAATTGGCCGACTACTAATTCCCGCAACTCCTGACGGGGATCGTTTTTAACAACGGTGGATTCAGACATACTCATTACCTCCTAATTGGACATGGTTAAGACAGGCCCTTTTCCCCGGTGAGACTAGATACTCAACATTGCCTTGGCGATGTTAAAATACACGAAAATACTTACCACATCCACGGCCGTAGTGATAAACGGACCGGACATAAGGGCCGGATCGAGGCCGAAACGACGAAACAGAAAAGGCAAAAGGGCGCCGGCAGTGGAGGCGAGGGCGCAAATTAAAGTGAGGGTCAAACCGACAGTAAAAGCAATAAGAATGTTTCCACGGTTACTGGGGAGAAGGTAGGCCCAAATCATGGCCACAACTCCCAAAAGGACTCCTAAAATCAGTCCTGCTATTGTCTCCTTCAAAATTGCCCCTACTGCCCCTAAATCCTTTATCTCATCAGTGCTAATGCCCCTAATTACCACAGTGGAAGACTGCGCCCCCACATTGCCCCCAGTATCCGCTAACAGGGGCATAAAGGCTGCTAGAATGGCATATTGGCTTAAAAGAGCCTCCTGGGCACCAATGATGGAACCGGTGATACTATTGGTTAGCAGCAGGACTAACAACCATCCTACCCTTCTCCTGGCAATAGTGAACAAATTAGTCTCAAAGTAGTCCTCCTCTTCGGACTGAAGCCCACTGAGTTTGTATATGTCCTCTGTAGTCTCTTGTTCTAAAATATCGATAACGTCATCCACAGTTACTACCCCCACAATTCTCTTTTCCCTATCCACCACCGGTATAGCAAAGAAGTCATAGTGTTTAATTAGTTTGGCCACCTCTTCCTGGTCTGTACTTGTATACACATAAACTACATCCTTCGTCATTATGTCTCTGATCACACTATTCTTGTCATTCATGATCAGCTCTCTAAAAGAGACTACTCCTTGTAGTCTTCTGGTGTCATCAACGACGTAAACGTAGTAGATGAGCTCGGAGGTACGGGCACAGGAGCGGATTTTACTGAGGACTTCTGCGATGGTAAGGTTTTCGCGAACACAAATATACTCCGGCGTCATTATCCGGCCGGCAGTACCCTCTTCATAACCCAGCAGCAAATTGGTGGCCTGTCTCTCTTCAGGACTGAGTTGGGAGATAATTCTGGCAACCACGGCGGCGGGAAGTTCGTCAAATAGACGGGCGCGATCGTCAGGAGACATTTTGTCCACAATGTCGATCACATCCTGGCGTTTAAAGTCCTCGATGAGGGCTTGTTGTACCTTCGAATCCAAATGCTCGTACACCTCTATAGCCTTATCCTTGTCCAAAAGTCTGAAAGCGATAGCCTGTTCGGATTCTGGCAAATCCTCTATGGCCTCGGCAATGTCTACCGGCTTTACGGGGATCAGAAGAGTTTTTGCCCCTTCTAGGTTATTCTGTGCCAATAGCAAGTGTAACTGAGAACGGACCAATTGCCTCAGCTCATGACGGGAATTGTTACTGACAACAGTTGGGTTTCCATTCACCGCCGGATTTCTCCATATGCTCTCATCGACTTATCATTTTAACCCTCACCCATAAGTGTCAGAAAAGTTAACTTTTTTTAAGTGTCTTCCGCAACAAAATTTTGCTAGTAGTAGTACAAAGCTGGAGTTACACTTTAATAGAGACTGGCAGGAGGTTAAGGAAGCTAAAATGAGCCTATTTAATCTTTTTTCTCAAAAAAACATCGAAGAAAAACCGGATACTAACCGTGGTCAAAGAGATAATATGCCACAAGAAGACGAACGCACCGGCACTTCTGTTGCCACCCTGAAAAAAGCTATTGCCAATAACCTGTTTTATGCCCTGGGTAAATTCCCCGCTACAGCCACTGACAATGACTACTACATGGCTCTAGCCTACACTGTTAGAGACAGGATGTTACAACGCTGGCTGGCCTCTGCCAACAGTTACTGGGAAAACAAAAATCGCATGGTTTGTTATCTGTCGGCAGAATATCTTTTAGGCCCTCATTTGGGTAATAATCTGATCAACCTGGGGATATATGAGCCGGTCAAACAAGCAGTAGAAGAGTTAGGATTGAATCTAGA
>DVEF01000007.1 GCA_015295805.1 Geminocystis sp. M7585_C2015_104
CGTCAACCGTGCCCTTATGGGTTTTCCCCCCGCCTCCACCTTTAAGATCGTCACCGCCACAGCTGGTTTGGAATCAGGCAAATTCTCCCCCAGTGCCATCCTCCCCACCTATGCCTACTTACGGGTGGGAGGCACTTCCCTTGGTGAATGGAATCGCGCTGGATTTGGCCCTATGGGCTTTGTCCGCGCCATGGCCTGGAGTAGTAATACTTTTTACGGACAGGTAGGCTACAGAGTGGGAGGGGAAACTCTCATTGCCTGGGCGAGGAAATACGGTTTTGGTAGTAAGACTGGCATTGAACTGAAGGAGGAAACTCCCGGGTTAATTGCCGATAACGAGTGGAAATTGAAACGTTTTGGCATACCCTGGCATGTGGGGGACACGGTAAACATGTCTATTGGCCAGGGTTTTACCCTAGCAACCCCCCTCCAAGTGGCAGTGATGTTTTCTGTACCTGCTAATGGAGGTTATCGGGTTATCCCTCACCTGAGAAATGACTCCTCTTACTTGCAAAAACGTCAGTCTCTTAATCTAAAACCTAGTACTCTGAAAACCATCAGGGAGGGACTACGGGCCGTTGTTACCAGTGGTACAGGAAGAAAAGCCAGTCTTCCGGGAATAGCCGTGGCTGGAAAGAGTGGCACTGCCGAAGCACCCCCTGGTAAATCCCATGCATGGTTTGGCGCCTTTGCCCCCTATGAGAAGCCGGAAATCGTTGTAGTAGCCTTTGTGGAGCACTCTGGCGGTGGTGGAGGCTCCACTGCAGGTCCTATTGTTCAAAAAGTACTACAGGCCTATTTTGACCAGAAAAAATCTCTCGCCAACCCCAAATCCCCTTAATGCCATGTCTAGCCATCAAAATTCCGGAGAGAGGCTGTATTGGACCACAAAATTAGCCTTTGGCGCGGGCGATATCGGCCCTGCCTTGACTGCAAATATTCTCGTTTTTTTTTTACTGCCTTTTCTCACCAATGTTGCCGGTTTAAGTCCTAGTTTAGCAGGCAGTGTTTTGTTTGTTGGTAAAATTTCTGATGCCATTAATGACCCAATTATTGGTATTTTGAGTGACCGTACTTTGACTAAATGGGGGCGAAGAATCCCTTGGATAGTTTTTTCCATTGTCCCCTTCGGACTGGTATTTTTCCTGCAATGGATTGTCCCAAAATTCAGTGATAATCCGCAGCTAAACGGCTTTTTTTTGTTCCTTTATTATGTTTTTATAGGCGTGCTTTTTAATATATTCTACACTACTGTTAATCTGCCTTATCAGGCCCTAACGCCCGAATTAACTAGAGATTATAACGAAAGGACTAGCTTGAATAGCTATCGTTTTGGCTTTTCCATTGGTGCCAGTATTTTCTCCCTAATTCTGGCTCAAATCGTATTCCAGTCCTTCCCGGAAGATGACCAACAGAAATACAGTATTCTGGGCTTAGTTTCCTCTGTATTTGCCAGTGTGCCTCTTCTCTGGTGTCCTCTCATTATCAAGGAGAGGGGTTTTAGGGCTTTTTTTGATACTAAAATTCGGAAGATTATTGGTTATTTATTATTAGCTATATCCGCCATACTTTTCTTGTTATCAACTCCCATTTGGTGGAGGGGTAAAGATATAAAGTTATTCTTTGTTTTCTGTTATTTAAGCCTCGGAATTATCTTAGCTATCATGGGTTGGAGTGCTATTTATGCTAAAACAGAATCACATCTGTCTCAAAACCAGTCATCGGAAGGAGAAGGGGAAAGAATAGCTAGTAGCAGTTTAGGGTTTATTAGACAGATAAAAGTGGCACTGAGCAACAGAGCATTTTTGTGCGTAGTGGGGATATATTTGTCCTCATGGTTGGCGGTGCAGTTAACTGCTTCTATTCTCCTGTTTTTCGTAGTTTACTGGATGAAATTGCCAGAATCAGTATTCCCCACGGTAGCAATGGCAGTGCAGGGTACAGCCTTAATCATGTTATTTGTTTGGGGAAGAATAAGCAAAATTTTAGACAAGAAAACAGTATATTACCTGGGATCTCTCATTTGGATTTTAGCTCAGATGGGTTTATTTTTAATTCAACCGGGACAAAAAGTTTTAATGTATTTATTAGCAATAATGGCAGGATGTGGAGTTGCAGTAGCTTATCTTATCCCCTGGTCAATGATACCAGATGTGATTGACTTGGATGAGTTGGAAACTGGTAAAAGAAGGGAAGGAATTTTTTATGGTTTTATGGTTTTGCTACAAAAATTTGGTTTGGCCCTGGGTTTATTCCTAGTGGGTGTGGCTTTAGATGTGGCGGGATTCATAAAAGCAACACCGGGAGAACCTAGACCACTACAACCGGCTAGCGCTCTTTGGGCAATTCGTTTCACAGTGGCCCTCCTACCCGCCATTATTTTGACCATAGGGATTATCCTAGCCTATTTCTATCCCATCACCAGGGAAGTCCATGCCAGTATTCTCTCACAACTTGACCAGAAAAAAGTGACCAAAGAAAATTAGGAGGCCTTGGCTGAAGGGGCATGTAAACGGGCTATAATGGACTGTGGGGGGGACTGGACGATGATTTCGGCTATGATGGTGTCTATGCCATAGTCTCCCCAAGTGCAACCATTTTCTAGATACACCTGGGCAGCCTTTCCTACCAGATAGGAATTATAACCGGCAACAACCGCCTGGGCAGCAGCAGCGGCGGCATAGGTAGTAAAACTGGAGGGATTTTCCCATAGACTGCTAATGGCGGCAGTAGTTTTCGTCCACCCCAGTGCCAGGGAGGAAATAAAATCAGTTACAAACAAACCTCCTAGACTCTTGACAATGGCATTCCACAACACACCCGCCTCGTAACTGGTAATGGGCAAACCGTATAACCTTGCTAAGTCACGAACCATCAACAAATCGGAAAAAAAACCTGCCACCAGGTCTAAAAATATTATGGGATTAATAGCCACAATTAGAGCCTTATAACGAGCATAGCGCCAAATCAACTCCTCCGCCTCTTCTTGTTTGAATACAACCGTCTTGTGGGCGATGTTTTTCTGGGCGCGCCTTGCCGTCTGTAGGGCATTCAACGCCAATAAGGTTTTCCCCTCCCGTTGGAGGAGAGAAAGGATTTTTTCCTGTAGCGGCTGAATAAGAGGAGGGGGCGTTTCCCAGTCTTCTTTTATTTCTCCGTTTGGCAATTCTACCCTTACTAATACTGGTTTTGGTTGGGCAGAGACAAATACTATATCGTCGGGGAGGAAAAACGGTTTTCCAGTGGCGTCACTTAGTTCTTGTAATTTCTTGTATATCAACTGAATGTCGGTGGCGGGGAATAGGTCAATCTTATTAAAGACTAGGATAAGGGGCTTGAGGGCCTGTCGCAACTGGCATAGGGTAAGATACTCAGTGCGGGTAATATCTCCGGCAATGACAAATAGGATTAAATCCGCCTGTTGGCCTATCTGCTTGGCCATTTGTGCCCTGGTTTCCCCGTCTATTTCGTCTAAGCCGGGGGTGTCTATCAACTCGATTTTAGGCTTGCCACTGGGGGGTGTCCAGGTGACGGAGGTAGGCCACTGGGTAACACCATTAGTAGGACCTGTAGTAAATATATTTTCCCCCACCAAGGCATTGAGAATAGAAGACTTGCCACGATTGACTAGTCCGAAAGCTGCAATTCTTACCAGGGGCTGTTGTAGTTTTTCATAAGCAGCCTGTAGTAATTTTAAATCTTCTTGGACGATGGCTTGTAATTGGGGGTTGGGGGGATAATTCCAATAACGGCGCTTCCCGCAATACCAAGTAAGGGATTTTTGTAAGGCAGTCTTGGCCAATTCGTAGAAATTATAGCTGTGGGGTGTCATCAGCCTGGTAGGTGCTTGTGATTATAAGCCCTAGAGGGGCCCTAGGATAATGATATAACAATTATTAGCTAGAACTTTTAGGTGTATTTGAGGAGTCTTTAGACTTGTCTGCCGGGTTGAAATCGGGGATGAAGTCTGGCTTTTTCACATCCTCCCACCCCACTGGCAGTTTTGAGCCAAAAAAGGCCACCAGCCCTATCCCCACAGCAGCTATGAAACCGATGACATATACTAGCACAAAATAAGTGGGGAATTGTCCCGCTACTGCTGTCAGTTGTGGCAAGAATGTTAAACAGTCCATACAAATACAACCACTATGACGTCTTGTTTTATTGTACAGCCTCAGGGGTTGTTAGGAATAGCCAAAACGATGGCCTCCATCAGTTTGCCTACACAGTGGATTTCTAAACCTAAGTCGGAGGGATAGCTTTGACCTTTGGGCACAATTGCCCTTTTAAACCCCAATTTGGCTGCCTCCCTTAGTCTCAACTCCATCTGGGATACCAGTCTTACTTGTCCTCCCAACCCTACTTCCCCTATTATAACTGTATACGGATCTACTACACGATCGCGAAAACTGGCCACAATAGCAATGGCCATCCCCAAATCAGCGGCCGGCTCCTCTACCGTCAACCCCCCCACCGAGGAAACATAGGCATCCAGCTTAGACAAAGGGATACCCAACCGTTTTTCCAACACTGCCAACACCTGTACTAGACGATTATAGTCCACACCCGTGGCAGAACGACGAGGGGCAGTATAACTGGTTGGACTCACTAAGGCCTGTAGTTCCACCACCAAACACCTTGTACCTTCACAGGCGACAATGGTAGCAGTCCCAGGAGCTAATTCATCCCGGCTACTCAAAAACAGTTGGGAGGGGTTGGCTACCTCGTCTAGGCCATGGTCCACCATTTCAAAAATACCTATTTCGTGGGTAGCCCCAAAACGGTTCTTAACAGATCTTAACAAACGATGGGAAGCATAACGGTCCCCCTCAAAATAAAGTACAGTGTCCACAAGATGTTCTAAAACTCTAGGGCCTGCAATAATGCCCTCTTTGGTAACATGTCCCACAATAAAAAGGGTGATATTCTCCCGTTTAGCCACCTGCATGAGGGCAGAAGTACATTCTCTCACCTGAGAAACTGATCCTGGTGCTGAATTGAGGGTGGCAAAGTGTAGGGTTTGAATGCTGTCGATGATTGCCACTTGTGGTTTTAGGGACTCCAACTCTCTTAAAATTTCCTCCAAATCCGTTTCTGCTAACACATACAGGTTGGCAGCACTGCTGTCATTACCTTTGATTTCTGTTGTACCATGAGGTTTGTGGTTTTCACTGTCTTCTATCACTCCCACCCCGAGACGGGAAGCCCTAAGTTTGACTTGTTGTTCAGATTCTTCGGCAGAAACGTAGAGAATACGAGGATAACGACGGGCTAGTTGGTTTGCTGTTTGTAACAGGAGGGTGGATTTACCAATACCCGGATCTCCTCCTATGAGTATAAGGGATCCCGGCACTATACCTCCTCCCAGGACACGATCCAATTCCCGATACCCCGAACTCATGCGGGGATATTCTTCCTTCTTGATTTTTGAAAAGGGCACTGCGTATCTCGGTTTAGCTAAGGTTGTATCACCCTGTAATGCAGGACGAGAATGAGATTGCCATCCCCCGCGGTTGAAGAGACTGCCATTGGTTTCGACTATTCTTTCTTCCAAAGTGTTATATCGTCCACAGTTGGAACACTTGCCATACCACTGGCCGTATTCCGCACCGCAGTTGATACAAATCCAAATTGTCTTTGGTTTGCCCATCTCGTCTCATTTCTGCCGATTCTGTCCAAGTTCATCCTATCAAAAAAAACTATGGCCATATTACTTTTCCTTCCCCTTTAACCATTTCTTAACAAGTTCTCTTTTTAGTGTTTTTCCAACGCTAATTTTCTACCTAAAACAGTTTTTTCCTACCTCAATATCAACTTTAACCCCAACAAAGTAGCATAAAAGTAGTCCAAAATTTTCTTGAAAAGGAGTACAGTTGCCGTTTCTACCGTAATCTGTCATTGTAGTCTGTCATAAGCGTAGATGGAAATAATTGTAGGGAGGTGAGGCAGTTGTTTTCTCCGACTCCCCATTCCATCCTCTCGAGATACTACTTGTCAGCAGGAGCAAATAAAATTCCAAAATTTTTGCCAGTCTCACCTACAACCTTTTTGAGTATAAAGAAAAACGGACAACGGGCTAGGAATAAAACCCCCTTTTGACTCTATTTATCCCCAAAAAGAGTATAAATGTAGGTACAAATTTTAAACAATAAGCCCGGATGAGAAGAGGAATAAAGACATATGGGGAAAACCAGTTACCAACCCAAAAACAAAAGAAGAATACTTTTTGTATTTCCAAAGTATACACCCTCCTTTGGTACCTTCCACCACGCTTACTCGTTGGTTAAGGGCGTAAAGGCTTTTATGCCTCCCCAAGGAATACTAGTGGTGGCTGCTTACTTCCCCAACCAGTGGGAGGTGCGTTTTATTGACGAAAATATCCAACCGGCAAAGGCTAAAGACTACCAGTGGGCAGATGCAGTGATTGTCAGTGGCATGCATATCCAAAGACCACAAATCAACTACATCAATAGGGAGGCTCATAAATTCGGCAAAATCACGGTTTTAGGGGGCCCTTCCGTTTCTGCTTGTCCTGAATACTACCCAGATTTTGACATACTACATCTGGGGGAATTGGGAGATGCCACCGACAGAATCATAGAATACTTGGACCATCATACAAAAAGGCCGGAAAGACAATTGGTATTTACTACCCAGCAACGACTGCCATTAAACCAATTTCCCATTCCCGCCTATCATCTTATCAATCCTGAAAACTATTTCCTGGGCAACATCCAATTTTCTAGTGGTTGTCCATACCGCTGTGAATTTTGCGATATTCCCGTCCTTTATGGCAACTCTCCCCGCTTGAAAACTCCTCAACAAATCATTGCCGAGTTGGATGCTATTCTGTCTCGCGGCAATCCTGGGGCGATTTATTTTGTGGACGACAATTTTGTGGCTAATAGGCGTGCTACCATGGAGTTGCTGCCCCATCTCATTGAGTGGCAACAGAAAAACGGCTATCCCATACAGTTTGCCTGTGAAGCCACTCTTAATCTCGCCCAAAGCCCAAAACTTTTGGAATTAATGCGGGAGGCCTATTTTTGCACTGTTTTTTGTGGCATTGAAACCCCAGACGCCTTTACCCTAAAGGCCATTTCCAAACAACACAATCTGGGAATGCCCATCCTCGAGGCCATTAATGTCCTCAACAGCTATGGCATGGAGGTGGTGTCGGGAATTATCATTGGCTTTGACACAGACACTCCCCAGACTGCAGATAACATCCTTGAGTTTATCCGTCTTTCCCATATTCCCATGTTGACAATCAATCTACTTTATGCCCTGCCCAAAACCCCTTTGTGGTACCGTTTAAAGGCAGAAGGGCGTATTATTGAAGACGACAGCAGGGAATCCAACATCGACTTTCTCATGCCTTATGAGGAGGTTTTAAATATCTGGAAAAGATGTATTGCGACTGCTTACGAGCCAGAATTCCTCTATGAACGATTCGCATATCAAGCCCAACATACCTACCCTAACAGAATCACGCCTCCCAATAGTCCTCAACGTGTCAGCTGGAAAAATATTCAAAAAGGCTTGCAAACTCTAATGAATCTTTTTTGGCATATAGGCATCAAGAGTGATTATCGTAAGACCTTTTGGCAAATGGCAATTCCCCTGTTACGACGTTTAGATATTGAGACTCTTATTCACATTGCCCTCGTCAGCCATCATTTGATTCAGTTTACCA
Source organism: Geminocystis sp. M7585_C2015_104 (assembly GCA_015295805.1). Taxonomy (NCBI): domain Bacteria; kingdom Bacillati; phylum Cyanobacteriota; class Cyanophyceae; order Chroococcales; family Geminocystaceae; genus Geminocystis; species Geminocystis sp. M7585_C2015_104. The sequence goes on from DVEF01000007.1 coordinate 7,697, forward strand.
GGGAGTGTACAGGCGGAGAACAAGCTGCCTCTTTTTATTCCCAAAAACAAAAACAAACCACTCCCATTTCCTCCCATTGATAGTACTTTTCATTAACTGGAAAATCAACTTTCTTTTTTCTTGTTTTTTTGTCCTGTTGCCCACAGCAAAATCCTCATGATCTCAGGGGATATTCTGCCAGCTTTTCCCACCTAGAAACAAAAATGAGGATATGGTATAGTATTAAGGACTTTAGAGGAGAAGATAATAAAATTTTAAATCATAGCCTTATGGCTGTTAGCAGATTAGCGGATGGCCACCGTGGGAGAATAAATGAGCAAGTATAAACCCAAGAAAATATTGCGTCAGCTGTTTATTGTGGTGTCAGGATTGTCGTTTGTGTGGTTTTCTGCCGCCAGTATTATTAAACTGTTAACAACTCCTGAGGCGGAGAAAACAAAAACCCCACCTGTGGAATCTCCAGAGGCGAAGTTGGAAAAAGAATTAGCAGGATACAAACTTGTACTACAAAGAGAACCCAAAAATCGTTTTGCCCTAGAAAAAATAGTGGAAATATACCTAGCAAAGGGAAATTTACAAGAGGCATCGCTATATATGGAAAGACTAGTAAATCTTGAGCCCAGTAACCAGAATTATAAACGGGCATTAGAGGCTATTCGTCAGGGTTTGAGGGAAAAACAACCACAAAAACAGTCCAAGCCGGGCAATTCTTCCACCACAGAATAGTGTAAACTTTTAGATTGATTTTGTCATAGAAAAGGCTGATGGAAATTCCTATTCTCGATTTGAAGCCTCAATATCAGTTGCTTAAACCAGAAATAGACAGGGCTATAGCCTCCGTATTAGAATCAACCCAGTTCATATTAGGGCCAGAAGTAGAGGCACTAGAAAGAGAAGTCGCCCAATACCTGGGAGTGAAACACGCTATCGGGGTAAATTCCGGCACCGATGCCCTAATAATAGCCTTGAGGGCCCTGAAAATAGGCAAAGGCGACGAGGTAATCACTTCTCCCTTTTCCTTCTACGCCACTGCTGAAGCCATTAGCCAGGTCGGTGCTACGCCTGTATTCGCAGATATCCACCCCACAACTTTCAACCTGGATGTTAGTAATATTATCCCCAAAATTAACGAGAAGACTAGGGCTATTATGCCAGTACATCTCTATGGCAAACCTGCAGCAATGGGTGCTATTAAAGAAATCGCAGATAAATACAACCTCTTTATAGTAGAAGACTGTGCTCAGGCTTTTGGGGCAGTATACTATGGAGATTGTTTAGATTGTCAGGGGAGTTGTAATGGACAACTAATAGGGAAATACGTTGGTACTATTGGAGATGTAGGGGCATTTTCCTTCTATCCTACCAAAAATCTGGGGGCCTATGGGGATGGTGGCATGATTGTCACCAATAGTGATGAAATTGCCGAGTTAGCCAGAATGTTAAGGGTACACGGAGCCAGAAAGAATTATCATAATGAAATGTTGGGTTATAATTCCCGTTTAGACAGTTTGCAGGCCTGTATTCTGCGGGTAAAATTAAAGTACATTGACCAGTGGAATCAACAAAGAAGAAAAATCGCAGAAACCTATAACCAATTATTGGCAAATGTGGATAGTATTGTCCTTCCAAAAATTACAAAAGGCCACGTGTTCCACCAATACACCATAAGGATTTTAAACGACAGAAGAGATGAATTGAAGGATTACCTAGCCAAAAATGGGATTGGCACCATGATTTACTACCCCCGGCCAATAGATCAATTACCAGTATATAAGAACTATTACCAACCAAGTCCTATTGCCGATAAACTAGCAAAAGAAGTCCTAAGTCTGCCCATATACCCTGAACTTTCCCGGGATAAAGTGGAATTCGTTGCGGAAAAAATAAGGGACTTTTTTTAAGAGCCACGGCGGGCAAAGAGGCAACAGTAATACCCCCACCCCACGTGGTGCTCCCTGTCGCCATAATTTAATTGTCCTAAGGAAAGACACTAACCCCTAATTAGTCCAAAATTGGTCCAACTAGTCTAATTAATCAAGGTCTGGAAGTTGTTCCAAGGATTCAGTAATCCTGCGCAGAATCTCCTTGTCGTCGACGGGGGGCCGGGGAGGGGGCAATTCGTTATTGGGCCAATTTTCTAAATCGCCACAGACACAGCTAGACTCCTGTACACCGGTTTCCACTATTGGCACCGGCATGTCACAACGGGCACAGTCTATCACCTCCCAGCGAGGCGACAATAATTCTCGAATAGTGTGATTTGTGCCCTCCAGGTAACAGTCACCGTTTTTCTCATCGGTAATCAACTGCCAAGCTGCTTCGAATTCCGAAGAGTATTCCCTGCCCTGAAAAATCCTTTTTGGCAAAATTTCGAGATTAAGACGGGGCACGATCACCCTTTTCCCCAGTTGAAACCAACAGGCTAGGTACTGCCTTACTTTTTCGGCCTCTGCCATATATTGTGGCTCATTCTTGTCTGGGCTCATTATCTTGTCTGTTTCTATGTTAACCATTCACTGACATTTTCCTCCAATTCCCTAAAACAATTATTAATTTTTGTTAAGATTTAGACGGCTACCCATAAGGGAAAATACGTACCGTGTCGGGGAGAATATCCAACTGTACCCTCGCACCCACTGGAATTTGGATCCTTACGTCAGTACGGGCGTGGAGTCTCCTACCCGAGGGGGTTTGCAAACAATAACGATATTCCCTCCCCAAAAACTCCCTGTGTTCGATTATGGCAAGCCCTTGAGAATCCGGTTTTAAAATAGTGTCCTCTTGACGAAACATCAACTCCCCCTGAGTGTAGTCATAGGGGAGATTTAATTGCCATTTCCCTAATTCTGTACACCACCAGTCTCCCTCTCTAATAGCCGGCAGAAAATTGGCCTGGGTGACAAATTCTGCTACAAAACGACATTCCGGACAGGCATATATTTCTTCTGGTGTGCCTAGCTGTAATAGTTTCCCCTGTCGCATCACTCCTATTTTATCGGCAATGGCCATAGCCTCCTCCTGATCATGGGTGACAAAAATGGCTGCAGTGTTGCTTTTTTTGAGAATGGAGCGGATTTCATGACGTAGTCTTTCCCTCACCTGTACATCTAAATTACTCAAGGGCTCGTCTAATAATATCAATTCCGGCTGTGGCGCCAAGGCCCTGGCCAAGGCCACCCGCTGCTGTTGCCCCCCAGACAACTGGTGTGGGTATCGTTTTTCCAATCCTGTCAGTCCCACTAGTTGCAAAATTTCACCAACTCTTTCCCTTATTCCACTCCGGCCTAGACGAAATCTTTTTGTTTTTAGACCAAAGGCAATATTTTCCGCTACGTTGAGATGGGGGAAAAGGGCATAATCCTGGAACACCATACCGGTATTCCTTTTCTCCGGCTCCACCCAAAAGCCATTACCGGCAACTATTCTTCCTCCTATGGTGATAAAACCCGCCGTTGGCTTTTCAAAACCCGCAATCATTCTTAACAGGGTAGTCTTGCCACAGCCAGAAGGCCCAAGCAAACCCAAGATTTCCCCTTTTTTTAGTTCAAAACTCACCTCTGACACTGCTGGTGATGAAAATGGGGAAAATTGTTTACTTACCCCCGACACTACCACAACTGCTGTATCTTCCATTTTTTGTCCATAAGAAAACTTAGCATAATAAGAATTTTTATCAACATCCCTCAGTATATCATGTTTTGTGTTAGTGGTAACTATTTTTTTTAACCAGAAGCCGGCAGGGGGTCACAACAATGGTAGTATAATAAACTCTGCGGGGAAAGAAAAATGAGCAAAAATGCTGTGACAGGGATTTTATATTTGGTGGCAACCCCCATCGGGAATCTGGAAGATATTACCCTTCGGGCAATTAGAATACTAAAAGAGGTGGATTTGATAGCAGCAGAGGATACTAGACAAACGGCAAAACTGCTGAGACATTATCAGATTTCTACCCCCACTGTAAGCTACCATGAACACAATAGTAAAAGTCGTACCCCCGAATTGTTAGAAAAATTAAAGGGAGGTTCAAATATTGCCCTGGTGACTGATGCTGGCACCCCCACCATTTCAGATCCAGGCTATGATTTAGTGAGAGAGTGTGTCGCTTCTAAAATTCAGATTGTACCAATACCAGGGGCAATGGCAGGAATAACTGCCCTGATTGCCTCCGGTTTGCCCTGTGACAGATTTTGTTTTGAAGGCTTCTTGCCACTAAAGAGAAAAGAACGTGAGCTGCGGCTGGTACAATTACAAGGGGAAACTAGGACAATAATCTTTTACGAGGCGCCTCATAGACTCGTTACCACCCTCATGGATTTGCAGAAACATTTTGGCATTGACCGCCCCCTTGTAGTGGCCCGGGAGTTAACTAAAATACATGAAGAGTTCTGGCATGGGACGATAGCAGAGGCCATTCAATTATATCAAGATAAATCCCCAAGAGGTGAATATGTTCTGGTGGTTGCCGGGAAAACACAAGAAGAAAAGAGGAGCATGACAGCGGCAGAAATAATGGCAGAAATGGAAAAACTAAGAGAAGAAGGCCTAAGCAGAAAAGAAGCGGCCCAGAAAATAGCCCAAAAAGCCAATATGTCGCCACGGGAAGTCTATCAGCTGTCTATTAAGGAAAAAAGTTAAAGAAAAATTAAGATCCTGTCAGCCAAATAGAAGACAAAATGAGAGAAAAAGAGAAATAAGGAGTAGCCCATGTCTGTAGTAAGAATAGGCATCAACGGCTTTGGCAGAATAGGCAGACTGGTATTTCGTGCTGCCATCAACAACCCTAAGGTGGAATTTGTGGGAATTAATGACTTGGTGCCCCCCGACAACATTGCCTACCTTCTTAAATACGATTCCACCCATGGACGTTTTCCCGGAGAAGTAGAAGCCAAGGAAGACGGCATTAGGGTTAATGGCCAATTCATCCCCTGTTACTCCATCCGCAACCCAGAAGAGTTGCCCTGGGGAAAAATTGGGGCAGACTATATTGTGGAATCCACAGGTGTCTTTACAGACTACGAAGGGGCAAAAAAACACCTTACAGCAGGCGCCAAAAAAGTGGTAATATCCGCACCCACTAAGACGCCAGATTTAGTGCCCACCCTGTTGGTGGGTGTTAACCATCATACCTATGAGCCGGAAAAACACCACATAGTATCCAACGCCAGCTGTACCACCAACTGTTTGGCACCCATCGCCAAGGTGCTAGATGACCATTTTGGTATAGTAGAAGGGCTAATGACTACAGTCCATGCCATGACGGCTACCCAGCCTACTGTAGATGGCCCCAGTAAAAAGGATTTTAGGGGTGGAAGGGGTGCCAGTCAAAATATAATCCCCTCCTCCACCGGCGCCGCCAAGGCAGTAGGACTAGTTTTGCCCCACCTGAAAGGAAAACTCACCGGCATGGCCTTCAGAGTGCCTGTGGCGGACGTGTCAGTGGTAGACTTGACGGTTAGGACAGAAAAAGCCACCAGCTACCAGGAAATCTGTGAGAAAATGAAAGAAGCCTCCGAAGGCGAGCTCAAAGGAATTCTGGGTTATACTGAAGAACCAGTAGTATCCTCCGACTTCATTGGCGATTCCCATTCCAGCATCTTCGATGCCAGTGCCGGCATAGAATTAAGTCCTAATTTCTTCAAGATAATAGCCTGGTATGACAATGAATGGGGATATTCCCAACGGATGGTGGATTTAATCTTGTCCATGGCTGCAAAGGACCAACAGGGCTAATATAATAGGGGATGTGCGCCCTATGCACAGGAGGTTGTAAACACTATGGCCACTCAGGTAATTCAAACTCCCGCTACTAAGTCTGACACCCAGAAAAAACACCATCCCGGCTACCGTGTACTACTACACAATGATGACTATAACACAATGGAATATGTAGTACAGGTGTTGATGGAGGTGGTGGGGCTAAGTGAGCCCCAGGCAGTTAGTGTGATGATGGAAGCCCACACCAACGGCATCGCCCTGGTTACCGTGTGTGCCTTGGAGCATGCCGAGTTTTACTGTGAGGGCCTTAGGAGAAAAGGCCTTACTAGCACCATCGAACCCGCCGAGTAGTTCTTTAGAAAAATTTTACACTACAAGCTTGAGCCCGCCTGGGGTGTTGGCTTCTCTCTATGCCCCCAATAGGGTTGTGTTACAGTAAACTGCGGGTGCCATAAACCCCCACAGCCTCTAAATCCTCCCACAGCACTGAATTGAAATTGGCCATTGACAGATTATTTTCGCCTGTCCTCAGAAAAAAGCCCGTAGCAGTCAGACTAGGAGTTTTTCTAATAGTCCTAGTTTGGCTGTGGTTGCCCTTTCTGCTAGTTTCTTATCTTATTATAAACCCAAAAAATAACAGTCTCTACGGCATCTTCAGTCTGTCCACTCTTCTGATTCTTTTTTTAGTTATTGTCACTCGCTGGGGCAAATGTGTTTACGGAAAAAACAACATATTCGCTTGTTATGGCTTAATATTCTCTTCTGAGAATTTTGGTTTATTGTTGTTAGGAATAATATCAGGTTTTGGGGCAACTTTTGGATTATTTTTCACGGAATATGTGCTAGGATGGATTGAATTTAGGATTCCCTCTTTACCAGTTTTGCAACTATCAATAGAGGGTTTTATAAGTGCAATAACGGTGGGGCTGGGAGAGGAATTGTTCTTCCGCGGCTTTGTATTGTGGGAGTTGGAACGAGATTTCTCAGCCCCAGTTTCAGCTAATTTAAATGCCCTGATTTTTGCCCTCTCCCACTTCATAAAACCCCCAGGGGAAGTTTTGCGCACCATTGTCACTTTCCCGGCTTTGTATATCCTGGGAATGATTCTGGTAAAGGTAAAACGGCAACACCACAACCTCTTGGGGATGAGTATTGGCCTTCATAGTGGTTTGGTATGGGCCTATTACATAGTTAACGTGGGGCGAATTGTGGTATATAAGAACCAAGCACCCCTCTGGATAACGGGCATCGACAACAACCCCATCGCCGGCATTATGGGAATCTCCTTCCTTCTCCTCCTGGGTTATCTCCTCACTAGAAGGTAGGGAATAGTAGGGGAAGGGTGCGTACAGGAGACAAGAGGGATTATCATAACCATAAGGGTTTAATGGTATGCTGCCCATGTACAACTTGAGCAAGTTAAGGGTTTTGACGCTGACACTGCTTCTGCTTTTGAATCCCCTGGAATATGCCAAAGCACAACGGGTATCCGGCAAACCACAAACTACACAGCCAGCTGCCAGTGGTAACAGAGGGGGATTTGACCGTCTGGCAGAAAGATTCCCCTATACCCTGGATGCGGGGGATGTAATCGCCCTAGATATTTTCAACGTGCCTGAGTATAGCAAAGAATACCCCGTACTGGTGGACGGGAGTGTAAGTCTACCCCTCCTCGGGCGCATCCCCGTTGCCAACCTGACTCTCGCTGAGGTGGAACAATTACTTACCCGAGAATACACCACCCGTGGCTATCTCAAAAACCCCATCATCAGGGCAAATCTGGTAAAGCCGAGGCCCATCACTGTAGCCATGGTGGGAGAAATTAGAACCCCCGGCTCCTATTCTATCCCCTTCGTAGAAGGAAGTAAAGAGGGTGGCATGGGGGGAATTAAATTCCCTGATTTGATTACTGCCCTTCGTCTAGCTAACGGCATTAACGCCTCCGCAGATACCAGAAATGTCCGTATCATCCGTCGCTACAAGGGGCAAGACTATACCATTATTGTTAGTCTCTGGGAGTTTTTGCAAAATGGCGACTTGACTCAGAATATTATCCTCAGAGATGGCGATCGCATTATAGTACCCAGTGTAAAAGAGGTAAACCCCAGGGAAGTGTTAAGGGTAGCCACCGCCAACTTCTCCGCAAACCTCAGTATCCCTATTACAATCAGCATAGTGGGAGAGGTAAATCGTCCTGGCCCCTATACCCTCACAGGAGACGACGTGCGCGCCAGCAATCTGGGGGATACTCTCTCCTTCCAAAGCACTAGTGTCGTCAACCAGCAAAGTTTGGCCGGCATCCCCACCGCCACCAGGGCAATAAAAACCGCCGGGGGATTGACAGCTAAAGCGGACATCCGTAACATAGAGGTAAGACGGACACTCCCCAGCGGAGAAGAACAAGTAATCAAAGTTGACCTCTGGCAATTGTTACAAACTGGGGATTTTACCGCTGATGCCCTGCTGCAAGATGGAGATCGCATTATAGTGCCCACCGCCCCCGCCGTTAGAGAAGATGAGGTGAGACAGATAGCCGTGGCGAGTTTCTCCCCCAACCGTATTAATGTCAATGTGATTGGCGAGGTTAAAAATCCCGGATTGAAAGAGTTGCCACCTAATGTGAGTCTGCAACAGGCAATACTAGCAGCCGGTGGCTTTGACAATCGCCGCGCCAATGATAGGACAGTTAGGCTGTTACGTCTCAATCCCAATGGGACAGTCACAGAGAAGACTGTGAAGGTGGATTTTAGTGCCCCCCTCAATGAGGAAACTAATCCCCCCCTCTTGAACAATGATATTATCTTTGTAGACCGTTCCGGACTGGCAATGGCCTCTGATAGTATAGCCAAAGTACTTGACCCCTTTGCCCAGGTTTTGAGTATAATTACTGGAACCCTCTCTCTCATCGACCGCTTCTAGGGGGGGATGAGAAATCATAGCCCTACCACCCAGTAATAGCCGGCGTGTTGAAAAAGGGTTTCACCTCACCCTCCGGTATCTTTTCCTCCTCCTCCTCTCTTACCTCAATACAGAAGGTGGCTGTGTTGAATCCCCCAAACCTTTGTACTGTGCTTGTACGCAGTCGTACCTGGGGGGAAACAAACCAGAATCTCTCATATATTTTCATGGTTTCGTATTCAGTGGTCAAAACCAGCGCATCCTCATGATCCAAATAATACTCCCCTGCCACCGGCACTACTTCCGCATACCCTCTTTCCCTTAACAGTTTTCCCCTCCTGCCATCTTCCGACTCGGGAATCAAAGCAAATACCGTCTCCCCCTTGTGGTTTTCGTTGTCTCTGTCCCATTCCATTGTGCCATCCCATGTGACATAGGAACCCCCAACCGCCAAAGAGGGATCAAAAGAGTGCATTTGACATAGCTCCACTATTTTCGGATGTCCAGCCTCTAGGGTTTCTACTGTTATTTTAGAGCCCCCTGTTTCTGCCCTTCTAAAAGGCAAATGATGAGTTGTCCTTTGAGAGAGCCACCTTCCTGCACTTTTTTGGAAAAATGTCAAGCCGTCCATCGCTATTCTTAACAAAAATTAACAACATATTGGCAAGGTTGTGGGATTATATGTTATCACGTTTGGCAGACGAGGTTTGCAGGAAAATTAGGCCACTATACAGTTGAAAAGCCTCATCCCAAACAGACTCTTCCCGCCGGAAAATGTTTATGTGGGATGTTATCTGTTTTAGCATCTCCGAAAAGTTGACAGCCCCCTCCCCAAAGGGGGTGAAATCATTCCAAATTTTGGCAGAAGGGGTTTTCTCCTTGATATATTTCATCAGATTTCTCCATTTCTCCTGATTAGTCTTACCGGCTTCTGTCAGTTGAATGCCCCGGCTGAATTCATATGAATTATCACTTAAACGCAGTATCACATTCTCCTGGATTAGGTGCAAGTCGCATAGGTTAACATAGTCCAAAGTAGAAATTTTTCTCTGGATTTGACCCTTGGCATCCACATGGGTAGTCAGCTCGAATATGGGGAGTAATCCCAATACGATATTGTTGATTTTATCCCAAAGAAAATTGAGTTTTTCCTCGGCCTCTTCTCCCTCTTTAATGACAGTGGTAAGCAAGCAATTTTCTGTTGATTCTTCTATATATGCCACTTGATATATCGGGAGCTTATTAACAAGACTAACGGGATGACAAAAACAGGGAATACCCTTTTGTCGCAGTCTGAATTGGTAATAACTTAAATCCCCAAAACTACCCGTCTTAAAAAGACGCCAGCTTCGAGTAGGGATTTGTAGCCTGGCAGTGTAGGTATCCAATTTCATGATTTTAGCCAGGGCCTGCGCAATATTTTGCCTCTCTTCGGGGGCAACTGGTTCTAAAATTAGCACTGCCAACTCCTCACTATTTTCAATGGCCTGAAACTCCTGTTTCTTTTCCTCCTCTCTTGCCCTTTTTGCTTGTAAAATTCTCTCAAGGGCATCCCGAATATTTTTTAGCAGTTTTGGTTCGCAAAAAACATTGTCTTTAATAATTTGACGATACTGACTCTCTGCTAACTCCAAATCTCCCTCTTTTTCTACAATTAATGCTCGATAATACCCGCACCAGGGATTATCTGCACTCAGGGCAATTTGTGCCATTAAAGACTTGGCTTTTTGGTAGTCTCCGGCTTCTATAGCAGCAGCAATTTCCTCAAACATTAAACATTACTAGTGGGTATCAGCGTTGATTTTATTTTACCCAACAGAAAGAAACAGACACACTAGGGGTTAAAATAGACAGAAGACTAATCCAACAGGAGGAACAGGAAAATGACTACCCATTTTATCAGTGTAGAAATTGACTTGACTGCTAATCCTCTAACCCTAAAACAGGAAATTGAAACCAGACTCCAAGAAGAAGGAAAACCCCTACGTTGGGCAATCACAGCTGTGGATGAAGGCAGGCAAAAAGTAAAAGTAGAAGCCATTGTAACTAAATAGTCTGACCAAATAATCTGACTAAGACAAGATAGGGAAAAGGTGGCAAGCAAGAAACCCTACTCCACAGTCTTAATCATTCCCACAGGCATTGGGGCAACAATAGGGGGATATGCCGGCGACGCCCTCCCAGTGGCTAAGGTTATAGCACAAGTATGTGACCATTTGATTACGCACCCCAATGTAATGAATGGTGCCTCCTTGTACTGGTGGGCTGATAATATCCAATATGTGGAGGGGTATGCCCTAGACAAATTTGCCAGTGGAGAATGGGGATTACAACCCGTCAGACAAAACCGCATTGGCATTATTTTTGACCAAAGTATAGAAGAAGAGTTACTCTATAGACACATCCAAGTGGCAGACGGGATAAGGGCTACCCTAGGAATAGAAATAGTGGACTACATAATAACGGATCATTCGGTGGGAGTAGAATTAAAAATAGCCCCCAGTGGCAGCAGTTGGGGTACAATCAATAATCCTAGCACCCTGTTGAGGGCAGCAGAAAAACTAATCCGGGAAAAAAAAGTAAACGCCCTAGCAGTGGTAGCCAGATTCCCCGACGACATTAGCAGTCAAACCCTCCAAAAATATCGTTATGGGAAAGGGGTAGACGCCCTAGCCGGCGCCGAGGCAATAATCTCCCATCTGTTGGTGCGACAATTTCAAATTCCCTGCGCCCATTCCCCCGCTTTATCCCCCCTTCCCCTAGATATAAACGTCTCCCCCAAGGCAGTGGCGGAGGAGTTGGGCTTCACCTTCCTACCCTGTGTTTTAGTTGGGTTGAGTCGCGCACCCCAATACACCCAGTCTCGAAACCATTACAGCCTTTGGGCAGAAGACGTAGATAGTGTAGTCATCCCCATTAACGCCTGTGGTGGTAGCAGTATTCTCAGTTTTGCCGCCTTAGACACACTGATTATTGCCGTAGAGGAAAACGAAACCGTATTAGATGTCACCCCTGAAAGGCTAGGCATCTCTGTGGTGCGGGTAAAATCCTATTTAGAGGCAATAGGAGTCATTGTAGCCCACAGAGGAGGGATTAGCCTACAATCCCTAAAACCTCAAATCCCCTCCCTTTTCCACGGCAAATCGTAGTCATCCTTGTTTCCTACAACAATTCATCCATCAGATTCATAATCCTAACTGTGTTGCCACACACCTCGCCCCCGGGAGGCATCCTACTTATTTCCGCCTCCAGTAGCCCCTTCATGGCAATCAGTTTCAGACTATTTTCTGCCAGGGTTTCACTAATTGCCTCTGCTGCCGGGGTGTAACCTATAGCACCCAAATCCATTAAAGCAGATCTCCTCAATTGTAGCTCCTCCCCCTGTAATGCCCGCACCAGAATTTCCCCATACTGGCTGTCACCGGTGAGTTGATACATTGCCCTTGCCGCCGCATAGGCCACCTTTGGTATAGGATGTTCTAAAAATGCTTCAATTAGCGGTATAGCCTCCTTATCCCCTAGAGTACCTAATGCTTCAATTATAGCTTCATAAGGCTCATGGGGGTGGGGTTTGCCGGGAATAGTCTCCTTGGCATACTCCGTCAGTTGGCCATCCACCACGGCATGACGCAACATCTCCCGCAAAGGCTCAATTGCCCTCTTGTCTTTCAACATCTCCAACGCCTGTGCTGCCGACTCCCTTACATAGTAGTCATCACATTCTAAACAATTTATCAAAGGCTCCACCGCCTCCAAATATCCCAATTTTCCCAACGCCTTAGCCGCATTTCGTCTCAGGGGAAATCCCCCGTCGGGGGCCCTATCCTCCTCGTCTTCCAACGCCCTTATCAATGCCTCTACTGCCTCCCTCCTTTTCACCCTAAATTTTCCTAACCACCATGCCGCATAGTATCTCAATCCCAAATCCTCCTTTTGTTCCAACCCCGCTATTGCCGTCTCCGGTGTCAGATTTCTATTTTCTTCCCTTTCCTCTCTCATTCTTCCTTTCCTTTCCTTTTTTTCCTTTTCTCCTTCTTCCTTTCTTAGCTTATCATCTTTTCGTTTTTTTTTCTTTTTCCCCTTGACTACATCCCCCCGAAATTGCTAGAATGGGGTCATGGCGGTGGGCGAAGGTACCACCAAGGTACTTGGGCTGCGAATTTTTTACTTGATATAAATTATCATTTATCTCCATAAAAGGGGGGCAAAAAGAGAGGAGATTGCATTAGTTAGGAGCAAAGACAACTAGGGGTAGTGGCAGAAAAAAAGGCAGGAGGAAAAGGGGGAGGGGGATGAGGTTTAATAATTACAAGACCATAGGCTATTAAGCAAGGTTGTCGTAGGCAGCAACGATCTTCTGGACAAGGGGGTGTCGGACGACGTCAGCATGGGTAAGATAACAAAAGGCAATGCCCTCGATATGTTTTAAAACCCTGGTGGCGACAACCAGGCCAGATTCCTGATGGGGGGGCAAATCGGTTTGAGTGATGTCACCAGTGACAACCATCTTGGCGCCAAAACCGAGACGGGTTAAAACCATTTTGAGTTGAGCGGGGGTGGTATTCTGGGCCTCGTCTACGATGATAAAAGCACGACTAAGGGTACGCCCACGCATATAGGCAATGGGGGCAATCTCGATTTTACCCCTTTCTATCAATTCGGGAATCTTGGCAGGCTCGATAAACTCATAAAGGGCATCGTAAAGAGGGCGCAAGAAGGGGTTGCCCTTCTGTTGCAAGTCACCAGGTAAAAAGCCCAATTTTTCCCCCGCCTCCACCGCAGGACGGGTTAAAATCAA
>DVEF01000008.1 GCA_015295805.1 Geminocystis sp. M7585_C2015_104
CCCCACCAACCACCACTGCTACTACCACCCCAATTCTAATAACATAATTGTTCCCCACCGCCCCCCCGACAGAGTCTCCATTTTCGTCGACGGCAATAACATGTTTTATGCACAACAAAAAAATGGCTGGTTTTTTGATCCCCGTAAGATTCTTGACTATTTCTCTAAAGATGCTGGCTGTATACTCGTAAACGCCTTCTGGTACACCGGCCTGAAAGATCCCCAAGATCAACGGGCCTTTAGAGATGCTTTAATTAGCCTCGGATATACCGTTAGAACTAAAATCCTTAAAGAATACTACGATGAAGCCTCCGGCAGAATCTCCCAAAAGGCTAATCTGGATATTGAAATAGTAGTCGACATGTTTAACACTGTAGATCAGTATGATCGCGTAGTACTATTTAGCGGCGATGGCGACTTCGAAAGGGCTATCGAACTTTTACGCTCTAAAAATACCCACATCACTGTAGTCTCCACTGAAGGTATGATCTCCCGTGAACTTCGTAACGCTACAGATAAGTATATAGATTTGAACGACATCAGAAGTGCCATCGAAAAAACTGACTATTAATACTATTAAAACACCCCTAATTCCACCAACATTAAACTATAAAAACAACCACAAATAGCAAGGACAAAAGAGAAAATTATATGGCCATCGTGTTGGATATTAAAAATAATCAAAACGGCACACACATCGGCGAGGTGATCGAAACTAGTACTACTCAATTTGTAGCACAGTGTCTCGAGCCAGAAGACTTGAATTTCCCCTCCATGCCCCCCTTTGGCAGTTGGGTAAAATCCTTCGACGAGGAGTCGGGCAATAAAATCTTCGCCGTCGTCACTAATGTTACCACCGCCCCCATCGACTCGGTCCACAAGGCAAGAGCTTTAGGTCTTAGTTTAGCTGAATTGCGTCAACAACAACCACAAATATTTGCCATGCTTAAAACAGAATTCCAGGCAGCTATTGTGGGCTTTGAAACACCCCCTGACCCCCAACAAAATGGTTTTAACCCCGGGGAAGGCAAAATCTATCAATACCTCCCCCCCCGCCCTCCTCAAATCCATCAGGGGGTTTATACCTGTAGTGCTAGGGAAGTTATCCGATTCACCGAATCTCCCCACTTCCTCCGCCTCTTACTACAAGTCCAAAACACCCCCCTCGAATCCCTCATCGCCGCTAGCCTTAGAGAATCCTACCGTCTCCGCCACCTCCAACCCGATGCCATGGAGGCCGCGCGTCAGTGGCTCATTCAGGCCGGCCGTACTCTTAGTGTACTACTTAAGAACGATTATGACTCCCTTAAGTACATCCTAAGTCAAGTACATTTGTAACTTGTTGCCCTCATTCGGCCAAAACCAGTCTAAATCCGGCATGTTGGTAAAAGTAGGGGCGAAACCAGTTGCGGTAAAATCTACTGGCAGAATGGCCGCTACTTGCCCAACTGCCTCCTATTAACAGATAATGATTGTCATCAAAAAAGGGCGCCGAATAGTCTTCATATAGGTAATGAGTAGTAAATCCCTCTAATGGTTTCAATTTTTCCCCCAACCACTCCCACACGTTCCCCCTACAGTCATACACTCCACTGTCACTTCTTGCCTCTCTCATACTCCCCACCGGTGTTGGTGAGTGGTATCTAAAATTTAGATTATAATCCTCCCCTTTCTCCCCCTCCTTCCTTGATGCCAAATGCCATTCCCCCTCCGTCATCAAACGATAATTACATCCATCCCTCCCTCCTAAATACCTACAATAAGCCATCGCCTCATACAAGGAGACCTCCACCGGAAAGTCCAACGGCAACTCCACCTCCTCAAACATCAAACGGTATCGGTAACCCTCTTCCCCTCTTTTTCCCCAAAACTTGGGATGTTTTACCCCATTTTCTTCTTTCCATATCCACCCCTCTTCATGCCAATATTCCGGATTTTCATATCCCCCCTCCTCTACAAACCTCAAAAACTCCCCATTTGTCACTAAATACTTACTCACCCAGAAATCCTTTACCTCCACCTCCTTTTTGCCAAAATCCACATCCCAACCGTAATAGTTATCATTTCTATCTCTCCCTATCCTTACTCTTCCCCCCTCCACCTTCACCATCTCCTGTGATGGATTTACCCCCCTTGTAGAAGCATACTCCCACCCCGACGGTTTTTCTAACCATTTTTCCTCCACCTGTCTGATTAGCATTGAAGAAGTTTCAATATGTATTCTTTGGTGTTCTATCCCCATTATCACACTCCACCACGGATTCTCTTCTGTTATCGGCAAATCTAGGGAAGTATTTTCTATGGCTTCTCTTATTTTTTCATATGCCCTTTTCCTGTAATCCCATACCTCCTCTACTCTGTCCCACTTTATTTTTACTATCTTTTCCCTCAATTGTTCTGCATTTTCTGGATCTACCCCTACCGCATACATCTCCTCATACCCCTCGTTTATCGATTCCTTAATCATCCCTGCCCTTCTCATTTTATTGATATAAAAAACCGCCGAATGTCCCAAATAAAAAATGAGTGGATTCCTCAAAGGATCTGGGTTTGTATAAAATATCTCCTCCTTTTTTATGGAATTAAATAGACAATCCTCCTTCCACCAACTCTCCTCAAAATAGCTCAAAATCTGTTCCCTATCACAACTATTTAAAGGCAAACTGTACTCCATAGTCATCTACAAATAATTTCAGACCGCACATGTCAGGAAATTATAACTTATAAGAGCCTACACACTTTATCCCATTGTCCCAATAAATCCTAAAAATACCCCCACAAAACCCCAATAGGACTACTCTAGCTCATGGGAAACACAACAATTTTTATGAATACTACCACCGCCTTTCCACTCTCCCCCTTTTCCTCCCACCCCCACACCCCCACCCACC
>DVEF01000009.1 GCA_015295805.1 Geminocystis sp. M7585_C2015_104
AGGGCCGACTCGGGAGGAAAAGAATTGCAGGAGGAAGAGTGCCGGCCTATACCACACTACTATTGTAAGGGCTATTCCTTGCGGGAGAAAAATCCCAGACTGGCGTATTGGCTTGATGGTTTTGATACCCTTCTTATGTCCATGATTTACCGCCACAGATGGGGGGTTGCTATGGCGATGACAACCCTCAGACTTTGATTAGTTAACAGAGGGTTGACAGGGGATACTAGTTCATGTTAGCAGATGTCGGCCACCCTGAGCCAGAAAATTCTCAGGGAAATTATTTGATACCGCCCCTCGTTGTGCCCTGACTTGTATGATAACAGGGTGAGAATGCAGTCCACCTCCTGATTCTGATATGCCACTGCATTGTCTGGGAGATGGCATTCGCCACATGTCTATTTATTTATGATGCTGCCAATAGACTGCGTCAGGCTTTGGAATACACTGCTAAAGCTCAATGTTTTTGAAGTACAAAACAGCTAAAAATACAGCCAATTTTATTTCCCTATCTCAATGCCCATTGAACCAGTTTTTTTATTACCATCAAAATTCTTGTTTTTTCTCTCAGATTGCTTCCCAATATTGACAAATATCTTTTCTTTTTAGATGGCATTTACTATTAGTAATTACCGTATTTTTGTTTAAATTATCTCCCGTTTAGATGGCATTGGCCGTGACTAAACCGTGACTGGATGTTGTTTATCCCGGGCGTTATATTGCCGGTGGTAGTTCAAGGCCACATCAACGGCCATACGCAGAAAATCACCACCCAGTGTTTTACAAATCATAATACTTGACGTTTATTGCATTGTGAAAAAAATAATAGAAATTTTAGAATTAGTAGTCCAGTAGGGATTGTAATAAAAAACAAACATAAAGAAAAAAAAATATAGCTACAATTAAGTCAGCCATTACTAGGGGAGGAGATTATGTCAGAGAATCTGGAAAAAATCAAAAAACTCATCGAAAGGGCATTGGCAGACGGGGTATTGTCTAGGGCGGAAACAGAAATGATTAGACAGGCTATCTACGAGGACAAAAAGGTTACACCCGAAGAGATGAAACTGTGGCGAGAGTTACAGAAACGAATAAGTGATGGTGAGATACTAATCAACTAGTCAAATAAACCAAATAAAAAAGGGGCCCTTTATGAGCCCCTCATAGTTGGGGGTGTTAGCTATGGACTAGAATCTGAACACGGTGCGCAACACCCCTACCACGATGGTGTTGTCGCCAGTGTCTCTGGTGTTGTTGGGGTTGAAGATAGCATATATACCGGGGGTGATAGAAATGTTGTCGTTTATGGGATAGTTGTATTGCCCCTCAATTATCCAGGAC
>DVEF01000010.1 GCA_015295805.1 Geminocystis sp. M7585_C2015_104
GCTTGTGGCTGTCTGATACTGCTCACCATCACCTGGCCATAGCAGTACTGTTCATCATCGCTGGTCATATGTACCGCACCAACTGGGGGATCGGTCATAGCATCAAAGAAATACTAGAGGCCCACAAAGGACCCTTCACCGGTGAAGGCCACAAAGGACTCTACGAAATCCTCACTACCTCTTGGCATGCCCAGCTGGCCATCAACCTGGCACTGATGGGGTCACTGAGCATCATAGTGGCTCACCACATGTATGCTATGCCACCTTACCCCTACCTGGCCACTGACTACGGCACTCAGTTGTCCCTGTTCACACACCATGTGTGGATTGGAGGCTTCCTGATTGTCGGCGCAGGGGCCCACGCCGCTATATACATGGTGCGCGACTATGACCCGGCTAAGAACGTAAACAATCTCTTAGACAGGGTGATTCGCCACCGCGACGCTATTATCTCCCACCTCAACTGGGTATGTATCTGGTTGGGCTTCCACAGCTTCGGGTTATACGTCCACAACGACACCATGAGAGCCCTGGGACGCCCTCAAGACATGTTCTCAGATACCGCTATCCAGTTGCAACCCGTTTTTGCTCAATGGTTACAGAAAATCCATGCGGCCGCTGCCGGCAACACCGCTCCTTGGGCCAGTGCTCCCGCTAGCTACGCCTTCGGGGGCGATGTAGTGGCAGTGGGCGGCAAAGTGGCGATGATGCCTATCACCCTGGGCACCGCCGACTTCATGGTGCACCACATCCACGCCTTCACTATCCACGTAACTGTGCTCATCCTCCTGAAAGGGGTGCTGTTTGCCCGTAGTTCTCGCCTCATCCCCGATAAGGCCGAGCTGGGCTTCCGCTTCCCCTGTGATGGGCCAGGCCGTGGTGGCACCTGCCAAGTGTCTGCTTGGGACCACGTTTTCCTTGGCTTGTTCTGGATGTACAACTCCCTCTCCATCGTGATCTTCCACTTCAGTTGGAAAATGCAGTCCGATGTGTGGGGGACTGTACTACCGGACGGCAGTGTGTCCCATATCACAGCCGGCAACTTCGCCCAGAGCGCCATCACCATCAACGGTTGGTTGCGGGACTTCTTGTGGGCTCAGTCCGCTAACGTAATCAACTCCTACGGCTCCGCCCTGTCCGCCTATGGCATCATGTTCCTGGCAGGCCACTTCGTGTTCGCCTTCAGCTTGATGTTCCTCTTCAGCGGACGTGGTTACTGGCAGGAGTTGATCGAATCCATCGTATGGGCTCATAATAAGCTGAAACTAGCCCCCGCAATCCAACCACGCGCCCTGAGCATCATCCAAGGTCGTGCTGTGGGTGTAGCCCACTATCTGCTGGGTGGCATCGTAACCACCTGGGCATTCTTCCTCTGCCGCATCCTCTCAGTGGGTTGAGAAGAGAATGTAAAATTTCTCTAAACTCAACGCCCCATCCGCGGCAAAATGGGTTATAAAATATCAGGTAAAGCTGCTTTAACTAACAAGAAATAGTTAATAGTTCAAGGTCTATGGACACCGTAGATTCTTGACTATTAACTACCTAAAAAAGTCAGTTTAAGCCCTTGCCCGGCCTAAGATTCCGAGGGCTGGGCGGGGTAAAATGAAGGAGAAACAACACAGTCTAATCAAATTGGACTAAAATTGTCGACAGGGCAAATTCCTAACAAAGGCTATGGCAACAAAATTCCCAAAATTTAGCCAAGATTTAGCTCAAGATCCAACCACGAGGAGGATCTGGTACGGAATTGCCACCGCTCATGACTTTGAAACCCATGACGGGATGACCGAAGAAAATCTATACCAAAAAATATTCGCCTCCCACTTCGGTCACTTGGCAATCATCTTCCTCTGGGCCTCCGGCACAGTGTTCCACGTAGCCTGGCAGGGCAACTTTGAACAGTGGGTAAAAGATCCCCTCAACACCCGTCCTATTGCTCATGCTATATGGGATCCTCACTTCGGTAAGGGGGCAATCGACGCCTTCACCCAGGCAGGAGCCTCTAGTCCCGTGGACATAGCCTACTCCGGCGTGTACCACTGGTTCTACACCATCGGGATGACCAACAACCAAGATTTGTATCAAGGGGCAGTGTTCCTCTTGATTCTGGCATCCCTATTCCTCTTCGCCGGCTGGTTACACCTGCAACCTAAATTCCGTCCAAGTCTGGCTTGGTTCAAGAATGCTGAGTCCCGTCTGAATCACCACCTGGCTGGGTTGTTTGGTGTAAGCTCCCTGGCTTGGGCAGGTCACCTCATCCACGTGGCCATCCCCGAATCCCGTGGAGTACATGTGGGTTGGGATAACTTCCTGAGTGTGAAACCTCACCCAGCTGGTTTGGCTCCCTTCTTCACCGGTAACTGGGGGGTTTATGCTCAGAATCCCGATACCGCCGGCCATGTGTTCGGGACCTCCGAAGGAGCAGGGACAGCAATTTTGACCTTCTTGGGTGGGTTCCATCCTCAAACCGAGTCTCTATGGTTGACTGACATTGCTCACCACCACCTGGCAATTGCTGTTCTCTTCATCATCGCCGGCCACATGTACCGCACCAACTGGGGGATCGGTCACAGCATTAAGGACATCTTGGCCGCCCACAATCCGCCTCAGGGAACTCCTTTCGGGGGCTTGCTCGGTGCCGGCCACAGGGGTCTTTATGACACCATCAACAACTCCCTCCACTTCCAGTTGGGATTGGCGCTGGCTTGCTTAGGGGTAATTACCTCCCTGGTAGCCCAGCACATGTACTCTCTACCCTCTTATGTGTTCATTGCTAAGGACTATACCACCCAGGCAGCCCTTTATACTCACCACCAATACATCGCCGGTTTCTTGATGGTGGGGGCCTTTGCCCACGGTGCTATATTCTTCGTCCGCGACTATGACCCCGAGGCCAACAAGGATAACGTTCTGGCCCGGATGCTGGAGCACAAAGAGGCTATTATCTCTCACCTGAGCTGGGTGTCCCTCTTCCTGGGCTTCCACACCCTCGGACTGTATGTCCACAATGATGTGGTTGTAGCATTTGGAACTCCAGAAAAACAGATCCTAATTGAGCCTGTATTTGCTCAGTGGATTCAGGCAGCTCACGGGAAGGCCTTGTACGGGTTCGATGTGCTCCTGTCCAACCCCGACAGCATTGCTACCACCGCCTGGCCTAACCATGGCAATGTGTGGTTGTCCGGTTGGTTGGAAGCCATCAACAGCGGCACAAACTCCCTCTTTTTAACCATTGGCCCCGGCGACTTCCTAGTACACCACGCCATTGCCCTGGGCTTGCACACCACTACCTTGATTCTAGTGAAAGGTGCGCTGGATGCCCGTGGCTCCAAACTGATGCCAGATAAGAAGGACTTTGGTTATTCCTTCCCCTGTGATGGTCCAGGTCGTGGCGGCACCTGCGACATCTCTGCCTGGGATGCCTTCTATCTCGCCATGTTCTGGATGCTCAATACCCTGGGTTGGCTGACCTTCTACTGGCACTGGAAACACCTCTGCGTCTGGAGTGGCAACGTTGCCCAGTTCAACGAAAACTCTACCTACCTGATGGGTTGGTTCCGTGACTATCTCTGGGCTAACTCGGCTCAGTTGATTAACGGTTACAATCCCTATGGGGTGAACAACCTCTCCGTCTGGGCTTGGATGTTCCTCTTCGGACACCTAGTCTGGGCTACTGGGTTCATGTTCCTCATCTCTTGGCGCGGTTACTGGCAAGAGTTGATCGAAACCATCGTTTGGGCTCACGAGCGTACTCCCTTGGCTAACCTGGTTCGTTGGAAAGACAAACCAGTTGCCCTCTCCATCGTACAAGCCCGTCTGGTAGGGTTGACCCACTTCACTGTGGGCTACATCCTCACCTATGCCGCCTTCTTGATTGCCTCCACTGCCGGTAAGTGGGGTTGATTACTGAGGGGGGGTTTCCCCCTATTCCATGCATGAGTTGGACAAGACCCTCTACCAACCGGTAGGGGGTTTATATTCTTTATTTGCAGGTGAAGTTTATGATGTTAGGAGATTGGTTGGGGGTAATTTTTATTGTCTTGTTAACCTTTATTCTGCTTGGCATGGAAATCGCCAGTGTCGTCAGCTATGGGAAGAAGGAATTTTTATTGTTGGATAAAGCCATTAATTTCCTAAAAACAAAACAAAATGGGGGGATTTTTACAAGAAAAGAATGCAATGACCATGAGTTGTTTCTGTGGCTGAGTGGACATTTGGCCGGGGAAATTTCGGGAGATAGTATAGTTGCAAAAAAAGACAATAGAGGTTACTATATTATTGCTCATTATCCGGAAATAATCCAGAAAAAAACACCCCCCAGTGTTGTGTATTATTCCCCCACCCTACTCACGGCAATGGGGATTTTGGGCACATTTTTAGGGATTTTTTTGGGACTGCAAAAGGTAGGAACTAATATTGGCGACACCGAGTCTCTCCTAGCCTCTTCCAATCAACTATTGGCAGGAATGAAAACGGCTTTTTCCACCTCCCTAGCAGGCTTGGGAGGCGCCTCCATTATGGTCATTGCCATGGCTATAGGTGGAAGTTTTAAACAGAGAAAAAAAGCCTTTTTTAGAAAAAGGTTAGGCGAAATATGCTATCTCGAATCCCCCCAACAATTCCTATCCAGACTGGAACACTTTGTCGGCACAGATTCTAAATCTACCCCCCCCAGCTACCTCGCCGCTGAGGAAATAGCCTTAGCTATGGAAAAAACCTTTGCCCCCTATTTATTATCCTTTCAAACAGAACTTATAGACATAAAGGGGGAAATAAAGGCTCTAACATATCAGGGAGAGAAGAATAACAAAATCTTCCAATCCCTAGAAGCTGAACTTATATTGTATCTAAGAGAATGCGATAAATTGAACAAACAATTACACCAAATGATACAAGATTACAGAGAGAGAATAATCAAACCAATGAAAGAGGAAATAGAAAAGGGCAATGAGCTGTTGGAAAAATTTTTGTTGGCGGTAAACGGACTGGAAAAAGAAATAGAGTGCACAAGGATTACTGTTGAAGAAATAATGGAAAAAAATCAGAAATTACAAGAAGAAATTGGTCAAAAATTCCAAGTAACCCTACAACAGTTCAGGGTTGAAAGTGGCAAAATTTTACACCAGGTAACGAAGGATATGAAAACAGCCGTAGCAGAAGGAGTTGTAGCAATGGAAATTCAAAAACAAGCCTATGAGACTACCGCCAGTGAATTTGTTAACACCTTCCGGGAAACAAGACAACAATTAGAAGAAACTTTACTCACCCAACTAAACCTACAAAAAGAAATGTTAGAAGGAGTAAAGAAGTCTGCAGGGGAGATTCTCACCTCTACCAGTCAAGTCTTAGGTCAACAAGCAGAAACCATCAAAACTATAGGGTTGGAATCCTCCTCCCTGTTACATAAAACAAAAGAAAATCTGTTGGAAACCCTCATGAATATCGACGGCATCTTGGAGCAAATATATACCTCTTTTAGGGATCAATTGGAACAGTTTATACTGGAATATCAAGAGGTATTGACTGAATTTTTCCAGCGTCACAAGGACGAATTACTATCCTAGAGAATAAAAAATAATGAACATTTTTCCGTGGCAAGAAGAAGAGGAAACACCAGAGGCAGAAGACTCCGGCATTTGGTTGTCAGTAGGTGATTTGATGTCCGGCTTATTAATGTTTTTCGCCCTATTATTCATAGCAGTTTCCGCCCAACTGGTAAGATACGAGGAAGTAATAAAAACCCTGCCGGAAAGAATTATAGCCTCCTTTCAAGAAAAAACAAGAATCTACGACAAAATAAATAAGGACGAAAAAACAGGAGACTTGAGTCTGCCGACAGAAATATTGTTCGCAGAAGGAAGTTATAAGTTAAAACCAGAGGGCAAACGGTTTTTAGATGAATTTATACCAGCATTTAGTGAAATAATTTTTAACGAGAAAATAGTAGCTGACAGAATAACTAGCATTATAATCGAGGGCCACACCAGTTCAAAAGGAACAGAAAAAGACAACATGGAATTGAGTTTTAAACGGGCGTTGGCAGTAGGAGAATACATCAACAGTATTAACTTCCCCTATAAACAAGAATTCCAACAGAAAATACTAG
This sequence comes from Geminocystis sp. M7585_C2015_104, assembly GCA_015295805.1. Classification (NCBI taxonomy): domain Bacteria; kingdom Bacillati; phylum Cyanobacteriota; class Cyanophyceae; order Chroococcales; family Geminocystaceae; genus Geminocystis; species Geminocystis sp. M7585_C2015_104. The sequence continues at coordinate 6,107 of DVEF01000010.1, forward strand.
TAGCCGCAAAAGGAGAAAGGGAGGCTGAACAACAATTTGATAGCCCCACAGACAGAAAGGTAAAAATTAGATTTCAATTCAAAAGGGACTATTGGCTTTTTCACCCTGGCCAAAACTAGCCCTCTATTGCAGAATATTAAGATACGGAAAAAACTCTGGTATGGAGAGTATCAGAGGATTTAGATTTTAACACCATGACGAACATAAACCACAAGACAAGTAATGATCCTATGGTAACATTAGAAAACAGGCAGCCAAAAACCCCAACTCCCCCACCTCCAGAAGCCAAAAAAAGAGTCAGTGAATTCATGAAAACCCTTCAAGACGAAATTTGTGCCGCCCTGGAAGCACTGGATGGCAAAGGGAAATTCCGAGAAGACACCTGGGAAAGAGAAGAGGGAGGAGGTGGACGCACCCGCATCATGGTAGACGGTGACCTCTTTGAGAGAGGCGGAGTAAATTTTTCTGAAGTGTGGGGGAAACAATTGCCGCCGAGTATACTACAACAATATCCTTCAGCGGCCGGGCACCCCTTCTACGCGACCGGGACTTCCATGGTACTACACCCCAAAAACCCCTATGTGCCCACAGTACACCTGAATTATCGCTACTTTGAAGCAGGGCCGATTTGGTGGTTTGGAGGAGGCGCCGATTTGACCCCCTACTACCCCTTCGCTGAAGACGCCCATCATTTTCATATCACCCTAAAACAAGCCTGTGATAAACACCATCCAGAATACTACCCCGTCTTCAAACGTTGGTGTGACGAATACTTTTACCTGAAACACCGTGGCGAAACCAGGGGCGTTGGCGGTATTTTCTTTGACTACCAAGATGGTACAGACCCACTGTACCGAGGGCCCCACCCCGACAAGCCAGCCGCCATCTACAGCAGCCAGTTACCCCCCCAGCCGCAACGCAGTTGGGAAGAGTTGTTTGCCTTTGTCATCGACTGCGGCAGGGCATTTCTACCAGCCTATGTGCCAATAGCCGAAAAACGCCGTCATATGGAGTATGGGGAAAGGGAGCGCAATTTCCAACTATACCGCCGCGGCAGATATGTAGAATTCAACCTGGTGTATGACCGCGGTACTATTTTTGGATTGCAGACTAACGGCCGAATAGAATCAATTCTAATGTCCCTGCCCCCCATAGTACGCTGGGAATACGATTATAAACCGGAACCCAACACACCAGAGGCCGAACTGTATGAAGTCTTCCTAAAACCCCAAGACTGGAGCCAATGGCAACCCCAGTAGGCTCGAAAGTTGTCTAAAAAAAAATAAAGAATTAAAAGTTTACCCTCCCCCTGGGAGGTTTTTATTATCTGTAGGAAAAAATCAACACAACTAACCCCCTTCATATGCGCTACCATTTATAGAGTCAGAGTTTTCCCGCAAATTTATGTTGTCTTAACAAAAGCTCAATTCTAGCAAAAAAACCAATGAATTTAACAGAAGTGTTAGAATGGATGGCTCATTCACTCTTACTCTGCAGATAATAATCACAGTGGTAGCGGGAATTACAGCTCAAGTATTGGCCGAAGCATGGCAAATTCCCAGCATAGTTTTCCTGCTCACATTTGGAATTGTATTAGGCAGAGATGGACTTAAAATACTACATCCAGAACTATTAGGTTCAGGATTAGAAGTACTAGTAGCCCTAGCAGTAGCCATTATTCTCTTCGAGGGGGGGTTGAATCTAGAGTTAAAAAAAATAGGACAAGTATCCGGCAGCATTCGCAATCTGGTAACCATAGGCACATTAATCACCTTTTTGGGAGGGGGAATGGCCGCCCACTGGTTGGCAGAATTCCCCTGGGAAATTGCCTTCCTCTACTCCTCCTTAGTAGTAGTAACCGGACCTACTGTAATTGGGCCCCTGTTGAAACAAGTAGCAGTAGATCGAAGAGTGGCCACCATTTTAGAAGGAGAAGGAGTACTAATTGACCCTGTTGGCGCCATTCTCGCTGTAGTAGTTCTGAATACAATTCTAAACAAGGAGGCCGACTCCCTAACCATAATCTCAGGCTTACTATTGCGGTTGAGCATGGGAGGAACTTTAGGGGGGATGAGCGGTTGGTTATTAGGAAAATTCTACAAGCAGGCCGATTTTATCAGTGACGACCTCAAAAACCTTGTAGTACTAGCAGGAGTATGGGGCACCTTTGGACTGTCCCAGATGATCATCAGCGAGTCGGGTTTAATGGCAACAGTAACAGCAGGGATAGTGTTAAGGGCAGCCGGCATCCCGGAAGAAAGACTGTTATTGCGCTTTAAAGGACAATTAACAGTATTGGGGGTCTCAGTATTGTTTGTTCTCCTGGCAGCAGACTTATCCCTTGCCAGTATCGTAGCCCTAGGTTGGGGAAGTGTCCTCACCGTATGTACCCTCATGTTTGTGGTACGCCCCATCAGTATAATCATATGCACCTGGGGAAACGGCATGAACTGGCGACAAAAATTCTTCCTAGCCTGGGTGGCACCTCGGGGCATCGTCTCCGCCTCCGTAGCCTCCCTCTTTGCTATACTCCTCACTGAAAACGGCATCAATGGCGGCAACTCCATCAAAGGACTCGTTTTCCTCACCATCATGATGACAGTCTTCATTCAAGGCTTAACAGCGGGTCAATTGGCCAAACTGCTTCGCATCACCGCTGAACAGGCCGAAGGCTTTATGCTTATTGGCTGCAATCCCCTAGCCCGTCTCATTGCCTCTTTGATTCGGGCAGAGGGCGAATCAGTGGTTCTAATTGACACCAATAGGGAAGACTGTGAAAAAGCAAGACAGGAAAATCTTAATGTTTACGAAAGTAGTGCACTAGATTACAGAGTGTTGGAAAAAGCAGGAATCAACTCTATCGGCACCTTTATTGCCATGACTAGCAACCCCGATGTAAACCTGATGGTATCCCAAAGAGTATTAGAAGAATTCTCCCCCCCAAGAATACTCGCCCTCTTCCCCAGTAACTACCAAAATCAGATTAGAAGTAACAAACAAAAAATCCTCCAAGCCTTCAGTCCAAATCTCTCCCTCAAAGACTGGAATAGACACCTACAAGAAGGCCAGTACAAATTAGGCAAGACCACAATCAAGTCACCTTCCGAACTACAAATAAGCCACCTGCAAAAACTCAGAGACTCCGGCGATTTTTTACCCCTCTTGTGCAAAACCAGAAAAGGTATCCAAGCAGTGGCCGTTGGTGAACAGTGGCAGGAAGGAGATGAAATTATTTACCTGTTGTACGACTCCCGCCCCAAACTCCTAAGACAACTGTCTGGCGGCAGTACCTCTTCTCGTACCACCCTTTTAGAACTACCAGAAGTAGAAGAAATCCCCCTCTCCCCCCCAACCCTATAATGGGATAAATAGGCAAAAAAGCATATTAAAATACCATGAGTGACCTTCCTTCACCACCATCGCCAGAATCCCAAGAAAGTCTAACAACAGAAAATCTAAACACGGAAGACTCCCCCATAGACAGAATTAGATTGTCCAGTCAGGCCAAAAATCAACTCATTAAACTCAAAAGAATAACCAATATAGAACATTGGAATGTACTATGTAGATGGGCCTTTTGTCGTTCCCTAGCTGAACCTCACAAACCAGCACCCTATAATCCCCCCGCCGACAGCAATTTGGAAATGACTTGGGAAACCTTTGCTGGCGAGTTAGGGGAAATCTTACTATTAGCCCTGATTTACCGTTGTCACAAAGATGGACTACCTACAGACCCAGAAACCCTTAAACAACAATTCCGTTTACACCTACACCGAGGAATCGGTTATCTGGCTGCAGAATATGAAGTCAAGAAATTGACCCATTTCATCCAACTCGTTTTCCGGGAAAATAAAGACACTGACTAATTTCCCACCATGATTATATTTTGGCACCGTCGGGACCTAAGAATACATGACAACATTGGACTTGCCGCCGCTAGGAAAAAAACCAACAAGATAATAGGAGTGTTTTGTCTAGATCCTGATATTCTGAGCAGGGATGACATTGCCCCAGCTAGAGTAAAATATATGCTGGGCTGTCTGAAAGAATTACAACAAAAATACCAAAAACTAGGAAGTCAATTGTTAGTCTTCCACAACTCGCCCCATAAGATTATTCCCCAACTGGCCAAAAAACTCAAATGTCAAGGCGTGTACTGGAACTTAGATGTGGAACCCTATTCCCGTCAACGGGATGAGAAAATTATTAACACCCTAAAAAAAGAGGCAATAGAAGTAAAAACCTTTTGGGATCAGCTCTTACACGCTCCAGGGGAGGTGCTGTCCAAAGACAACCAAAAACCTTACACAGTATACACCCCCTTCTGGCGCAACTGGTCTAGTCAAAAAAAACTGCCTCCCTCCCCCTCCCCCACCCATCTAGTAGGTTTAGACGAGGAAGAAAAACAGATTGTAGCCTCCCTGGGAGCAATACCTATCCCCCCAGAAAAAGAATTGGGCTTCGTCTGGGATTCCCCCCTCCCCTTAACCCCCGGAGAAACCGCCGCCTGTCAAAGATTAGATTATTTTTGTAGTAAATTAATATACAATTACGAGGAAAATCGCAACTATCCGGCCATTGATGGCACCTCCCAACTCAGTGCGGCTCTAAAATTTGGGGCAATAGGCATCAGAAAACTGTGGCAAAGAGTAGAGGAAGAATTGCAAAACTGCAACAGCGAAGAAGCCAGAAATAGTATAATCGCCTGGCAAAAAGAAATAGCCTGGCGGGAGTTTTACCAACACTGTCTTTATTTCTTCCCCCATTTAGCAGAAGAACCATATAGAATTAAATTCAAGCAATTCCCATGGCAAAACCGAGAAGACTGGTTCCAAGCCTGGTGTGAGGGCAAAACCGGTTACCCCATTGTCGACGCCGCCATGAGACAACTCAACGAAACCGGCTGGATGCACAACCGCTGTCGTATGATTGTGGCCAACTTTCTGACAAAAGACCTTTTGATTGACTGGCGATGGGGGGAAAAATACTTCATGCAAAAACTCTACGACGGCGACTTGGCAGCCAACAACGGCGGATGGCAGTGGAGTGCCTCCAGTGGCATGGACACCCAACCCTTAAGAATATTTAACCCCTCCTCCCAGGCACAAAAATTTGACCCCCATGGCGAATATATCCGTAGGTGGTTGCCAGAAATAAGTCATCTCGACACCCACCAGTTACTAACCGGCAACATCCCCCCCCTCGTCGCCCAAAGTTGTGGTTACCCCACTCCCATCGTCTCCCATCAGCAGCAACAAAAAGAATTCAAACGCCTCTATGCCCAAATCCAATGAGTATGGTATAAACCCTTAAGCCCCACCCCGAATCAATCTTTGTAATGCATCAGTTTCTTTCAATGTAGCCTCCCCTCCACATAACGTTTTTACATCTCTTGCGTATTGTAAAAAATTTAACATAGAATTAATCTTTAACTCGGTTATCTCTGAAGGTAATCCCCCCATTGGTGGAAAATTCTACAATGAGTATATAACCCTATTGGAGAGAAAAAAATATGGTAGTAACTAATGTCAGAAATGTCCAACTGGAAACAGATGTAGTACCAATTCGGTGTACGGGGGCCTATGCCCTGATAGACAGTCTCTGCCGTCACGGAGTTAAACACATTTTCGGCTATCCCGGCGGTGCCATCCTCCCTATCTACGACGAGTTGTACAGAGCAGAACAAAGAGGCGACCTAAAACACATCCTGGTGAGACACGAACAAGGGGCGGCCCATGCCGCCGACGGCTATGCCCGTGCTACAGGTAAAGTGGGAGTGTGTTTCGGCACATCGGGGCCAGGCGCCACCAATCTCGTCACAGGAATCGCCACCGCCCACATGGACTCCGTACCTCTTGTAGTTGTCACCGGACAGGTTGCTAGGGCCGCCATCGGCACTGATGCCTTCCAAGAAACAGACATCTTCGGCATAACCCTCCCCATTGTAAAACATTCCTACGTCGCCCGCAAGGCTGCTGATATACCTCGAATTGTAGCTGAAGCATTCCATATCGCAAGCACAGGACGTCCCGGGCCAGTACTGATAGACATACCCAAAGACGTGGGACTAGAAGAATTCTACTATCAGCCGGTAAAACCAGGACAAGTAAAGCTGAGGGGATATAGGCCAACCATAAAAGGCAATCCCCGTCAAGTCAATGCAGCCCTCGAGTTGATAGTAGAAGCAAAAAGGCCACTTTTGTACGTAGGCGGAGGGGCTATAGCCAGCGGCGCCCAGGCCGAAATACAAGAGCTAGCAGAAATGTTCCAAATTCCCGTTACCACCACCCTGATGGGATTGGGCGCCTTTGATGCCAACCACCCCCTTTCCGTGGGCATGTTGGGAATGCATGGGACAGCCTACGCCAACTTCGCCGTCACCGAATGTGACCTCCTCATCGCCGTAGGGGCAAGGTTTGACGATCGAGTCACCGGCAAGTTAGACGAGTTCGCCAGCAAAGCCAAGGTGATTCACATTGACATCGACCCCGCCGAGGTAGGGAAAAACCGTCGTCCGGACGTCCCCATTGTCGGCGATGTACGCCATGTGCTCCAACAGATGTTACAAAAGGCAAAACAATTAAAACTGTCCAACAACGGCAAAACCAAAGAATGGTTAAAAAGAATTGACCGTTGGAAAGAAGACTACCCCCTCCTAGTCCCCCACCCCTCTGACTCCCTCTCCCCCCAAGAGGTAATAGTAGAAGTGGGACGTCAAGCGCCAAACGCCTATTATACTACCGATGTGGGTCAACACCAAATGTGGGCAGCCCAATTTTTGAAAACAGGCCCCCGTCGTTGGATTTCCAGTGCCGGTTTAGGCACCATGGGCTACGGCTTACCCGCCGCCATGGGTGTTAAAATCGCCCTTCCCCACGAACAGGTAATCTGTATCAGTGGCGATGCCAGTTTCCAGATGACTTTCCAGGAATTGGCCACCGTTGCCCAGTATAACGTCAAAGTTAAAGTGGTCATTATCAACAACGGCTGGCAAGGAATGGTGCGTCAGTGGCAACAAGCCTTCTATGGCGAACGCTACGCCGCCTCCAACATGGAGGCCGGAATGCCCAATTTTGAACTCTTAGCCCAAGCCTTCGGCATTAAAGGCATGACAGTAAGGCATCGCAGCGAATTATCCTCCGCCATCGCCGAAATGTTGGCTCATGACGGCCCTGTGGTTATGGATGTCCACGTCAAGAAAGACGAAAACTGCTATCCCATGGTGGCCCCAGGCAAGAGCAACTATCAGATGATGGGTTTGCCCAAAAAACCACCACAACTAGGACGTCCAGCCTCCATCATCTGTCCCAACTGTAGCACAGAAAACCCAGAAGACCACAATTTCTGCTACTGTTGTGGCAGCAAGCTGTAAACACTTAGATTTCTAGGTAATTTACAAGTTGGGTTGCGTCTCCCGCCGCCCAACTCCCCTGATGCCCTATGACCTATGACAGTATACTTCGTGGGAGCCGGCATTGGTGGTTTAGACTACCTCACCCTCAAGGCCTATAAAATCCTCTCCCAGGCGGAAGTAATAATCCACGACGCCCTCATAGACAAGGAAATTCTCAATATAGCCCCGGAAAACTGCCTAAAAATCCATGTGGGCAAACGAGGGGGACAAAAAAGCACCCCCCAGGCGGAAATAAACCGTCTACTAGCCCAATTAGCCCCAAAATACAAAGTAGTTGTCCGTCTAAAAGGGGGTGATGTGGGGATTTTTGGCCGTTTAATCCCAGAATTGGCCACCGTCAAGGCCATTGGTGTCGACTATCAGCTCATCCCCGGGATCTCCTCAGCCCTAGCCGCACCCCTTCTCGCCCATATCCCCCTCACCGATAAAGACCATAGCTCCGGAGTTATGGTTGTAAGTGGGCATAATCCAGAAAAGTTAAACTGGGAGATTCTCAGCCAAATAGACACCCTCGTGATTTTAATGGGGGGTAGAAATTTGTCTTTGATGGTGGAAAAACTACAAAAATACGGTCGTCCTCCCTCCCACCCAATCGCCATCATCAAAGAAGCCGGTGGCAGTAACACACAGGTGTGGAAAGGCACACTTTCCACCATAGTAGCCCAAACCCTTAACATTTCTTTATCTCCCTGTGTCATCGTTGTTGGTACAGTAGTAGACCAAGAAGAGCTCAAGAGACTGTAGTAATGACCAAAAGCCATCAGCAAACCCCTAAGTGGCCAAAACAGACAAACCCCAGTCAACCTCTAAGTGGCAAAACAGTTTTAATCACCCGCGCCGCAGATAGTAACGCCACCTTCCGCCAGCTATTGGAATCATTGGGGGCACAAGTGTTAGAAATGCCCGCCCTGGAAATCATACCCCCCTCCAGTTGGCAAGCCCTAGACAATAATATCCAAAACCTAGAGTCCTTTGACTGGTTGATTTTCACCTCCGCTAATGGAGTACAATACCTGTTTCAAAGACTAGATGTCCTGGGCAAAAATATTAGGCAATTTTCCCATTTGAAAATAGCAGTAGTTGGCAAAAAAACTGCCCAGTTTCTCTCCCATTACGGGATATCCCCCGACTTTGTGCCCCCCGATTTCATAGCCGACTCCCTAGCCAGTCACTTCCCCGAACAGTTACAGGGCAAAAAAATCCTCTTGCCCAGGGTGGAAACCGGTGGTAGGGATTTACTAGTACAACAATTGACTCAAAAAGGCGCAACAGTAGTAGAAGTGGCCGCTTATCAATCCGTTTGTCCAGAAAAAATGGATGACACCGTCTGGAAGGCCTTTGTAAACAAAACCATTGACGTAATCACCTTTGCCAGCTCAAAAACAGTCCGCAATTTCCATCAGATTCTCAGCCAAACCCTACAACACCACCCCCATTATAATCTACCATCCCTGTTACAACCCGTCATAATAGCCTCCATTGGCCCCCAAACCTCCGCCACCTGTCGAGAAGTATTGGGCAGAGTGGATGTAGAAGCTAAAGAATACACCCTTGAAGGCCTAGCCCAAAGCCTAACGGAGTTTTTCCAACAATCCTAACGGGCTATTATATTCCCCCTTATGTCCGTCACCACCACATCCCACTGTCCATTATTTGCTACTTCAAATGTAATTCGGTCCCCCTTACTGCTAATCATGGGGTTGCGGATTTCCTTTTCCGTTCGGGGAATTAACAGCCGTTTTTGTTGTGTAGCTCTATCATACAAATATAAACCAGATTTGTCCCTGGCCACCACAGTAAAGACAATATAGCGCCCATCCTCAGAAACAGAGGGAGAGGAAGCAGTCTCGTCAAAGGCATTTAATCCCGGCAAGTCAACTAGACGACGATTTTTGGCATCATACAAATAAACATCCTGAGAACCGTTGCGCTCCGATATAAATGTGATATACTGTCCAGCAATGAATGGACTCAATTCCGCCGAGGGGGTGTTAAAACTGCGGGTGTTGTCCGAAAAAGGGAAGTATAGGAGCCTAGGATAACCCCCACACCCCCCAAGCAACAATATCCACCCCATCATCAAAGGCCAATGAGCAGACTTCATAGTTCAAAAACACTATAAAACCCCATCCACCACCATCAGCTATTACACAAGCCACATAATAATCAATCCCAGGTTCTATTTTCAACCCCAAGGGGTGAGCCGCATCAACCCATACTGACTATCAGTTTATAGGAAAGAAATGTTTTTCAACAGTTACGGGAACTACCACTACAACTACTACAACGGTAATCAATCCCAACCAACAGCACCAGTCAGTTATTTTAACCGTCGCCCTAGCGAAGAATATGAAATTGACTTGGCTGAACTCTTCAGGGCTATCAGACGAAAAGGCCTATTGATTATCGCCACAACCCTAGCCGTGGCCATTCCCTCTTCCGTCTGGATTCTAAGCCAACCCCCCCTATACGAAGGTAAAGTAGAAATACTAGTGGAGCCTCC
>DVEF01000011.1 GCA_015295805.1 Geminocystis sp. M7585_C2015_104
ATTTGGAAAAATTAAAGGCACAAAACGAGCAAATCGTCAAGAGGCTAGACAGCCATGACAAACGCTTTGATGAAGTAAATAAACGTTTTGACGAGGGGAATAGCCGACTGAATACCCTTACTATTGGTTTTTTGAGTATTGTAGGAGTATTAGTGACTGGATTGTTGGGTATTATAGTCAAAATTGCACTCTTTCCCAATGCCGTCTAAGGGGTGAGGAAGAGATAAAAATGAACGATTGGCACGAAGAAATAAAGGAATTTTTAGACAGCGGTAACTATCCAGTTGTAATCAATTACTACGAAAAAAGAATAGCAGAAAACCCGGAAGAAATCACTGATTACTGGTATTTGGGGCTGGCCTATTTGTTAAACGGAAACGAGGAAGAAGCCACCGCCATCTGGTTAGTCCCTTTTGTGGAATTGTTGCCAGAGGAAACGGATAATCTGAACCAGAATTTGCAAGAGATATTACTCCGAGAAGCTAAACGACACGCGGCAAAAAACAATCACAATACCGAGGGCATTATAAGAGAAAAAATAGTAGAAATTGCCCCCGATAATCTGGAAAACATGATAAAATTAGCCCTATGTAATTGCCGCCGTAACTGCTTCGATCCCGAGATACTAAAACTGCTATCTTCGCTTCTAGAAAGAGGACGTGAACTTACAGAGGAAGAAATAAAAGACCTTTATCTGCTGTTAGAATTTGTATTAGAAATACCAGATGATGCCACAATTAAATTCCTTGAAAAGATTATACCAATTCTGGGGAATGATAACAAATTTGTTCAGGTTATATCAGCAAAAATAGATGAAATTGCCGACAGAAAACAACAGCCGTTTTGGGGGGCAAAATTATTAGCCGCCGTAGTAGATACACTGCCTAACAAACTCCAAAATATAGGTAGATTATTTCAGTATTATAGTAGGGCATCCAGGGACGAAGAGGCAAAAATATACGCCCAGGAATATGAAAAATACAGTGAAACCCTGCCACAGAAAGTTTCGGCCTATTACCAACTTCTGATAAACTGTATAAGTAGAGATGATTGGTTTAATGTTCCCCAATATGAGCAAAAACTAAGAGAATACCTAGAGAAGTTGATAGCAAACCCCCCCGAGGAAATGGAAGAATACTTGGCTGTGGGGTTGATTGTCATTCCCCCAGTTTTTTTCTATCTGCGGGATAATCTAATAGAAAATAGACATGTAGTCAATAGTATAGGTAGGATATTCCACCAACAAATCCATAGAATTTTTCCTTGTATTGGCTCCAGTTTTAGCAACAGGAAAAACCAGCAACCGAGAAAACTCAAAATAGGCTATATAGGATGCAGTCTGCGGAGACATCCTGTGGGACTATTAAGTCGCTGGCTGATAAAATACCACAACCGAGAAGAATTTTCTATTCACACCTACGGCATCTGTCAACCGCAGGATTATATTACCAAAAAATTCTTCCAACAAGGGGTAGATAAAAGCTATATTAGCAGTAGCGGCAATGTGAAGGAAATAGTCAATCAAATCCAAAAAGACGAAATTGACATCCTGGTAGACCTGGACAGTGCCACCAACAACACCACTGCTGCTATTATGGCACTAAAACCGGCCCCCATCCAAGTTACCTGGTTGGGGTTGGACAGTGACGGCATACCCGACATGGACTATTTTATCGCAGACCCCTACGTTTTGCCACCGGAAGCCGAACAATACTATACAGAGAAGATTTGGCGCCTACCCCATGTCTATGTAGCCGTGGAAGGGTTTGAAGTGGACGTCCCTACCCTAAGACGGGAAGACTTGGAAATCGAAGAAAAGGCGGTTGTATACTTCCATATTCAAAACCCCTACAAAAGAAACCCCCATACAATTCGCCTACAGATGAAAATACTAAAAGCCGTCCCCAATAGCTACCTCCTCGTCAAAGGCATGGCAGGCAAAAGTACCGAGAATCTCTTCAAAACCATCGCCACAGAGGAAGGCGTCAACCCCAATAGACTACGATTCCTCCCCCCCGCCCCTACAGAGGCTATCCACCGTGCTAACCTAAAAATAGCAGATGTCGTCCTAGACACTTACCCCTACAACGGTGCTACCACCACCCTGGAAACCCTCTGGCAAGAAATACCAATAGTTACAAGAGTAGGAGAACAATTCGCCGCCCGTAACAGTTATAGTTTTATGATGAATGTGGGGTTGAGAGAGGGGATTGCTTTTACCGATGAGGAGTATGTAGAGTGGGGCATAAGACTGGGCACAGATGAGGACTTGCGACTTAAGGTAACCTGGAAACTAAAACGAGCTAAACACGCCTCCCCCCTGTGGGATGCCCTCTCCTTTGCCAGAGACATGGAAAATGCCTACAGGCAAATGTATGAGGCGTATCAGAAATGACGGAAAAAAATTTTTGGTAAGGGTGATAGGTTTTTGGGTGGGGGTGGGTAAGCTGGAAGTAACAGAAAAGACAGACTAGTTGGCAGTCAAACCCGTAGGAGGAGAAAAAGTATGAAACCGGAAGTAACCCTTAAGTACCTCGCCTATCTGCGTCAGAAAAAACAACAAAACAAAGAGGGTTTCACCCTCATCGAGTTGCTGGTAGTAGTAATCATCATCGGTGTACTAGCCGCTGTAGCACTGCCCAACCTGTTGGGCCAAGTAGGTAAAGCCAGAGAATCCGAGGGTAAAAACGGTGTGGGCAGCATCAACCGCGCCCAACAAGCCTACCACTTTGAAAGACAAACTTTTGCCCATAACGTCAACGTCACTTCCGCAACCAACGCCCTGGGTGTTGTAATCAAAACCCAGTATTATTCAACCTGGAATGTAACTGGGGCCAGTGAGACGGCCACTGTGAGTGCCACAGCCAACCAGGCCACCAAGGACGGTGTGAGGAACTATGCCGGCGGGATAGCATTTAAAGACGGTGCCTATGACAGCTCCATATGCCAGTCCGACAACATAGGTGGGACTGCCACGGCATCAGTGGGTGGCGGCACGGCGGGCTGCAGTGCCGGTGCTGAGTTGAAATAGTGTCCGTCTGGGGGTGTTGGCGGGTTGTGCCCCGATGCCCCCCTTCGCCAAAAATGGATTACGTTGTGGAGCGGCTTTTGGCCGGGGACTACGGCAGGGCAATTTCCCTCCTGGAGGGGAGGATGGGGGAGGGAGTTGCCCTGCGGGCTGATTATTATGCTTTAGCTTTGGCCTACTCCCTGGCGGGGGAAGAAGAGACTGCCCAGTCTATTTGGATGTCGTTGTTGCTAGAGGCAGAGGATTTTCAGAGGGAATTAGATGCCATTGTCTCCTTTATAGATGGGATTGGCAGGGGAATACTCAAAAGGGGCTCACTTCAAACCGCCCTTAGGGTTTATACAATCCTAGAGGAGTTGTTATCCAACCGGGAGGGGGAGAGGGAAGAGGACGCCGTGTACTACCACCGTATCGGGTTGGCGGCGGAGTTGGCGGCAGACTTCCCCCGCATGGAGAGGTGTTACCTTAAGGCCATCCAGTTGGGGAGGATAGTTGACTCCTGTGAGCGTCTTGGGAAGCTGTATCTATTATGGGGGATGACAGAGAAGGCAATAGAGGTTTTCCGAAAAGAGGTGTCCTACTCCCCCCACGGTTACGCCGGTTACCTGAACCTATTCGCCGCCTATCACAAAAGCGGTAGGATAAAAGAGGCCATTGAGATTGCGGAAGAGGCGGAAAGAAAATGCCCGGATTACAGTCTTCTCTGGAAGATAAGAAAATATCTGGTGCTGCCTCCCCTCTATCATAGTCGGGAGGAAATGGAGTACTATCGTCAGAGGTATGTTGAGGGATTGAATAGGCTAACCGAGGAGGTGGCTAAACTGGATTTAAATAATCCAGAGGTGAGACAAAAAGCCTTTGAATGTTTCAGGTGTAATGTTAACTTCGAGTTAGCCTACCAACGCTTCAATCACAGGAACTTACAAAAACAATACGGAGATTTGCTAGCCAGGGTATTAGCCGCCAACTATCCTGATTGGGTGAAGCCAAAACCAAAAAAACCTGTTGTCAACCGCAAGATAAGAGTGGGTTATGTCTCCGAATGCATGTGTAGACACGTGGTGGCTAGACTTACCTCCGGCTGGTTACGCCACCACAATCGGGACAAGTTTGAAATCTACTCCTATTATATTGGTACCACATACGACGAGGTCACCAGAGTCTACGAGGAAAATAGTCACTTCTTCTACCATATAGACGGATTTGAAGATGTTTGTCATCAGATTCTCCAGGATGATTTGGATATCCTGGTGTTGATAGAAATAGGCATGTCTTCCCAGATGGCTTTTTTGGGCAGTCTAAGACTTGCCCCTGTACAGTGTACCACATGGGCCCACCCTGAAACCTCCGGCTTGTCTCAAGTGGATTATTTCCTCTCCAGTGATTTGATGGAACCTGAAAACGCACAAGAACACTACACAGAAAAGTTAATCCGTCTGCCAAACATAGGCATCTCCTTCCAAAAACCCCCCCTGCCAGAAAATCCCAAAGGCAGAGATTACTTCGGCTTGCCGCAAGACAGTATTGTATTCTTCTGTGGGCAAAGTATTTTTAAGTATCTGCCGGAAAATGATTACCTGTTAGCTAATATAGCCTCTCAAATACCCAATAGCAAATTTGTATTTATCAGTCGTCCTAATCCAGAATTGGCCAGTCAATTCCAACAACGTTTAGGCAAAGCCTTTCAGGAATTGGGACTGGACATACAGGATTATACCACTTTCCTTCCCCAACTAGGCACAGATGAGTACTTGAGTCTAAACCTAGCTTGTGATATATTCCTAGACAGTTTAGGATGGTCGGGTGGTGGCACAACTCTAGAAGCCTTGGCTTGTAGTCTCCCAGTGGTGACTATGCCCGGGGAGTTCATGCGAGGCCGACACTCCTATGCTATACTGACCATGCTGGGGGTAACAGAAACCATTGCCTCTTCCCCACAGGAATATGTGGACATCGCCGTAAGACTTGCCACAGACAACCACTGGCGTCGGGAGATTAGAGAGAAAATTGCCCAAAATCACCACCGTCTCTACGATGATGTGGAATGTGTGAGGGGTTTAGAACAATTTTATACACAAGTAGTCCAATCTGATGGGGATTAGGAAATAGAGAGTGGGGTGGGATATAATAACAACAATTGACCAATCGTTTGGAATGAAAATGGCAGAAGAGGAGATAACAGAATTTTTGACATCTGAAAACTATCCCGCGGCAATTAGTTACTATGAGCAAAAAATAACAGAAAATCCCGAGGAAATCACCAACTACTGGCATCTCGGATTAGCCTACTTGTTGAACGGAAATGAGGAGGAAGCTACTGCCACCTGGTTGATTCCCTTTGTCCAATTACAGCCAGAAAATACAGATTTCCTCAACGAAAGCCTAGTTGAAGTTTTAGAAGCAGAGGCAAAAAGACAAGAGGAAATCAGCCAACAACACACTGCTCTAATTATAAGGGAAAAAATAGCAGGATTCGCGCCATATAATCTGGAAAATACTCTAAGACTTTTGCTGCTTAAATTCTCCTTGAACCAGTTTTACATATCCCTGTTGGAAGAATATAAATTGGCCGAAGTTGTTAGGGAAAAATTTGAAGGAAATCATAGAGGGCTCCTTTTTAAACTTTTAGACAGAATCCTAGAGTGTCCCCATATAAAAACTCTGGAATTTTTGGAAAAAATAAAACCACTGGTGGAGGGCTACAAGGAAGTCGTCGATTTGATAATGTCAAAAGTTGACCTGATGGCAGAGGACAAGGGGTATGTCGTATACGGCGCTAAACTGCTGGAATTATTACTGTCATTTCCTATTCAAAATAACGATGATAAATTGTGGAAACTACACAGAATTTTTCGTTACTACATAAGGGCTTGCAGACACGAGGACGCTAAAAGAATAGCCTTGAAATATGAGAAACACAGTAAAACTCGGGGAGAAAAACTTTTAGCCAGCCACATGCTGGTCTATAATCAAATACATGGGGGCGACTGGCTGAGTATATCTCCCTATGTTGAAAGATATAAACAGCGTCTGAAAGAGTTTATAGAAGAGGATGAACCCCTAGAGAAGGACTACTTGAAAACTTGGCTAATAGCCACAGTGGACTCATTGTATTGGTTACAGGATAAACCTAGAGAAAACAGATTTCTTATTAATGGTATTGCGAAAAGATTTGAATTAGAAAACCGCTCAAGGTTCAGTTATCCAGTTTATTTTTACAAACCAAAAAACAGGCAAAAAAAACTAAAAATAGGCTATATTGGGCACACCTTAAGAAGTCACTCCGTGGGCCTATTGAGTCGTTGGTTAATCAGCCATCATGATAGGGAAAATTTCTCTATTTATGTTTACCTAGTCTGCCAACCAGAAGACTACATCACCCAAACATTCTTTATCAATAGAGTAGATAAAACCTATAGTGGCGGCAGAAACGTGAATGAGTATATCACCGAAATCGAAAAAGACGAAGTGGATATCCTAGTAGACTTGGATAGCCTCACCCACGATATTACCGCCATTGTTATGTCATTGAAACCCGCCCCTATTCAAGTAAGTTGGTTGGGAATGGACAGTAGCGGCATCCCTAGTTTAGACTATTTTATAGCTGATCCCTACGTTTTACCAGACTCCGCCCAGGAATACTATAGGGAAAAAATCTGGCGTCTGCCTCATGTATATATAGCAGTAGACGGTTTTGAAATCGATATTCCCACTCTAAAACGACAACACCTGGGAATCGAAGAGGAGGCAGTTGTTTATCTCAATGTACAAAACTCCTTCAAACGTAACCCCCACATCATCCGTCTCCAAATGCAAATACTCAAGGCTGTAGCCAACAGCTATCTGTTAATCAAGGGTTTTGGCGACGAAAAAGCAACAAAAGACTTGTTTGCCACCATCGCCACTGAAGAAGGGGTTAACCCCGATAGAATTAAATTCCTCCCCCCCACCCCCACAGAGGCCATTCACCGTGCCAACCTAAAAATAGCAGATGTTGTTCTAGATACTTACCCCTACAACGGTGCTACTACTACCCTGGAAACCCTTTGGCAAGAAATACCAATAGTTACAAGAGTAGGGGAACAATTCGCTGCCCGTAATAGTTATACTTTCATGATGAATGTGGGGGTAAGGGAGGGGATTGCCTTTACTGATGAGGAGTATGTAGAGTGGGGAATAAAATTGGGAAAAGACGAGAATTTACGCAACAAAGTCAGTTGGCAGTTAAGACAGGCTAAACACACCTCCCCCCTTTGGAATGCTAGACAATTCGCCAGAGACATGGAAAACGCCTATCGTCAAATGTGGGAAATCTATACTGGCAACTGTTAGACTATCCCATCCAACTCCTCCTCCCCCACTGTTGCTAAATCTTTAAATAAATCCCTGCTAGCTTTTTGTACATCCTCCAGTGAGAAGGAAATTCTGGCTTTTATTCTCGGCAACAATTTTCTCCACTGTCTCTCATTCAAGTCACTGACAAATACTATGTCTAGATATTTTTCCAAGTCTAACCCTTGGTGTAACATCAATTCCATTACCACCCCCGACACCAGTGAGTTGGCATCTTCCTCACTATAACCACTGGCGTCTATAATCAGAGTTACAGTCTTATCAGTCTGGGTGGCTGCCACAGTCAGTTTCTCTAAAATGCCAGTTAATGCCGCAATCAGTTTCCCTTCCTCCCCCTGCCAGTAGGGCAATATCAGATAATTACAGTCTGTTAGCTTGACAGGGAGAGAAACAACATCTAGAATAGTTTCCCTAATTATTGAAGCAGTATTAGCCCAAGAAAACTGTTTTACCCTCTCTAATCCCTCTTTTATCAGTCTTTCCCTAACACTGGGTTTTTGTATCTCACATAAGGCTTCTGCCATCCCCTCCACATCATCATCCTCCACGTATATTGCCGCCTTTCCCCCTATTTCTGGTAGAGAAGCATTTGGGGTAGTAATTATAGGACAACCACATGCCATTGCCTCCAACAGCGGTAACCCAAAACCTTCATACTTCGAGGGATACACCAGTGCTACAGCCCCACTATAGGCCACTCTCAATTCCTCATCCCCCAGGTATAAACAATGTACACTACATCCTGTTGTATATTTTCGCCATTCAGGGGGTAACTGGTTGCCAAAGCCAGTGGCGACAACATCAAAACCCCCCCTATTAGCCAGTTTGCTAAAAGCCTGGAAAAAAAGAATAGTATTCTTATATTTGCCTTCCCCCAGGGCACTGGTGATGAGAAAATAGGGCTTATGTATACCGTATTTGTGTTTAAATCTTATAATCTCCTCTTGGTTGGCAGGATAGAATTCTTCTCCCACCCCGTTGTAGGCAATAGTGATGTCTGTCTCCCTGATGTGAGGGTAAATTCTTCTTAAATCCCGGGCAGTATTTTCAGAAACGCATATATAATGGCTGGCATAGTTGATTGCCTCTGTTTTCCCCCGCCAAGAGGGATGATTCAAATCTAATCCAAACAACTCCGGAATCATATCATGCAACATCAAAATAGAGGGGGTGGTTTGAGGGATGGTATAATAGGTGGATATGAATAATTCTGCCCCTTCCTCATCACAGATTTGTTGCAATAGACGACGGTCACCCTCTATATTGTTCACATTATAGCCAGCAATAGTACGATAACGAATTCCCTCTATTCTCGGTGCGGTGTTAACCCTATCTAGTACTAGAATATGACTGGCAAACTCCCCCTTTGCCCATTCTCTCAACAGACTATACCACACTCGGGCGATTCCTGTCCGCCACAATTGGAAGAATACCCCGTCTATTACAATTATCGGCGATTTTGGCTCAGGGATTCTGGTGATTCTTTGCCTCTGTGCAATTCTACTAATAACTGTCTCGTAATCTCGGGCCAAAAGGGATTCTTTACTTGGGGTTTTTGTCTCTCCTCTTTTTATAAGGGTAAACAGATTTTCAGGTAGGTTGTTATTAACAGTCAGGAGATGTAAAGACTCTCCATCAGTATAGAGTTTTAAGTTGTATTTCCTCGCCATTATCTCCAAGGCTTTCCTAGTATAAATTCCAACATGTTGCCCTTCGTGGGGCGCATAATACCACCATTCATCAGGTTTAGGATTATTCTTAGGTAATAGCTGAGTAGAAATAAGTATGTTTTGGGAATATTGCAAGATGTTTTCCATCTCCCCAAGGGGGTTGTTAAAATGCTCAAATACCTCAAATGCCGTCACCATTTCAAATTTTTTATCCTGGCAATCTGATAACTCAAACCCAGTGGCAAACAGATTCCGACAAAACTTATCATACCAGTAGAAGTCAAAACCTCTATCCCTCATTAAACGCACAAAAACTCCATATCCACCCCCATAATCTAAAAATTTCCCCTCATGATTGAAATAGTTAAATATCAGTCTGGCAGCAATTTCAGCCAGGAAATTATTCCGATACAACAACCCTATGTCACTGGCAGCTATTGCCTCTGAATATGCCTCCTCCAACCAGTAAGGATTTTCAGTTTGCACAAAGCCACAATTGCTACACTGATAGTATTTTACATCATACTTTTGCAAGAACTTCGCCGTGGCAAAATAATAGGAATCTGAATGACAAATTTTGCATTTTGTTGGACAAAACGCACCACTAAATTGTGTCTCCTCTGTAAAATTGTCTGCCTCTATGTGAGGAGTTATAATTGGCGGATGTTTTAGGGGAAAATCCATGGCGGCCACTGGCATGTTGGCAAAAATACTTTCTCTTTTAATCGTATGGGTTGCCTCTACACCAAAACCAATATTCCTTACAAGATTAACTTCCGGTAGAATACAAAAACCGTTGTTATTCCATAAGGCAAATACCCAAACATAATCCCAAGTGTCAAAACCATCATAGACTGCCTGGAATATTTTTGACCAGTAAGCCGCCGCCTGGGAATTTTTTAAAAACTCATTCAGCCAACCACTATCCCTCAATTCTGGCCATTTTTTCATAGAATCGTCATATTTCAGCCATGCCCGACGCCAAGTTGCCCACCCCCAACAATGGCCATAACGGGAGAAATAATAACTATACCCGGTTTTATTGCGCCCAAACTGGAAGTTATCTCCGGAAATCATCATTATTCTCTCATTTTCACCATATCTCTCCAGTAACTCCTCACAGTAACGGAAAAAACTAGGATGGGGAATGCAATCGTCTTCCAAAATAATAGCCTTCTCTACCAAAGAAAATACCCAATCCAAACCACTGCTAACCCTTTTCCTACAACCCAAATTCACATCTGAATAGTTAGTCAAAACCTCGCAATCCCAATCCACCCCCCTGACAACTTCCCTCGCCTGCAAACACTTTTCCCACTCCCCTGGTTTGTCTTCCCGCGCCCCGTCTGCTATTACTAGTAGTTTAGGAGGCTTGACTTTTCGTATTACATTGAGCACCTTTCTTGTAGTCTCCGGACGTTTAAAAATAATTAAGGCTACCGGTGTCCTTATTTTTTGTGTCATTTTGTCTTCCCGCTGACGGTTAACTTTCTATTTATTTTACCCCATTTTCATCGGTATAATTTGTCCATTGCTACTGGCATTTCATCCTAGGTGTTCCTTCCCATTCTTTCAGATTTCAAATTAATAAAAATTCGCTATAACTCTCGCAAATTATACATATTTTTGCTATAATGTACCCAAGCATAATCTCGGGTTTACTGGGCAATAATGGATGATTATATTTAAGCAGTTAGTTTTGGAAAACTTTGGCCCATACAGGGGAAGAAATACTATTAATTTAGCCCCCAATGAAGAACTGGGAAACTCTCCCATTATTCTCATCGGCGGCCTCAATGGGGGAGGAAAAACTACAATATTGGATGCTATTAAATTGGCACTGTATGGCAAACGCGCCGAATACTCTAACCGTAATAATATGACATACAGAGAGTTCTTGTTGCAATGTATTAATCGGCAAATTGATATAGGGGAATATGCTCGGGTAGAATTGGCTTTTGAATACGTGTTTGATAAACGACACTATCATATTAGAGTCATCCGTTTTTGGGATAAAATCATAGCGAATGGCACCGACAACTTGTCTGTAATGATAGAAGACTATCCCGATGTAGAATTGACGGACAATTGGGATGAATATGTTGAGACAATTATACCGGCAGGCTTGTCAAATCTCTATTTTTGCGATGGCGAGAGGATAAAAAATCTGGCAGAAAGGGATTTTATACCCTCCGCACTAGTCAAGGCTATTAAGTCTATTATAGGTTTAGAAATTGTTGACAGATTGGTAGTGGATTTAGATGTTTTGGCAAACCGCAAGAAAAGAGAAATATTTGACGCAAATCCGGCTAAGACTACTGAAGTGGAAAAACAGTTAAGGGAATTGGAAAACGAAAGGGAAGTCTTACTAAGAGAGGAATTAGAGAAAAAGGAAGCATTCTTACGAAGCCAAGAAGAGTACAATAAAGTTCATCAACAATGGCAAGATTTTGTTTCAAAAAATGAGGCCAGGAAACAAGAGTTTACTCAGAAAATTAGGTATACCGAAAAACAAATCCATAATCTAACACTGGAATTAAAACGTCTGGCCTATCAGTATCTACCTCTGGGTTTCATCAAAACATTACTAGAAGAATTAGAGGCGGAGTTGCAACATCAGTGGCTACTAAAGCAATTGGAAATGTCCCAGAATCTGATTGCAGAGAGAGACGAAAAACTTATATCCTTCTTAAAAGAAATTGAGACAAAACCCGAGATAATTTCGGCAGTAGATTCCTATCTGAAAAAACAGCGGCACCTAGACAGAATACAGCTGCAATCCAAAAAAATTTATTTGCCTATAAAGAGTAAAACCATGGCAAATTTCACCTCCATTGTGGGCAACCTGTTGCCACGCCAAATGGAGAAGGCTCAAATTGTTTTTGAATCCCTGGAAACTCTGGAAGAAGAATTATTGGCAACCGTTGAAAATTCTCAAGACAATTTGAATCAGCAGTATGAAACATTGCAGCAAAAACTTCAAGATGTACAACATCGATTCCTTCAGGCAAAGAGTGACTATGAATACGTGAGAAAAAGACTAGATGAGGTGGAAGGTAAAATTGAATTCCTTGAGGCAAAATTGGACAACTACAGTGATAGAAAAGTCGAGGATTCTCGCGCCCAACATATACTGGAAAACATCCCTAAGATAAAAGAAACTCTTGCTATTTTCCAGGAAAGATTGACTTACACCAAACTCAACAAACTAGAGTCGGAAGTAACAACCTGTTTTCGCTATCTACTCCACAAAAACAATCTCATTGGCAGAGTGTGTTTGGAGGGAAATTTGACAACCCCAGAAGAGGACAATCTTATCATACAATTGTACAACCTAGAGGGAAAATTAATACCTAAACAAAGACTCTCTGCCGGAGAAAAACAAATCCTGGCCACTTCTCTATTATGGGCACTAACTAGAATATCTGAAAAGAGTCTACCCGTCGTAATAGACACCCCCTTGGCAAGATTAGATTCCTCCCACCGTCAAAATTTAGTTCAACGTTATTTTCCCTCCGCCTCCCATCAAGTTATTCTCCTCTCCACCGACACGGAAATCGGCAAAGAAGAAGTTACCTTCTTTAGGGAAAAACAACTTATCTCCAGGGAATATATTCTAAAACACGATAGCAGAAATCATCGCACCGTCATCCAAAATGGCTACTTTTGGTAATTCTTCACTTCTCCCTGAAAAATTGCGGATTTAGCAGCCAAACACTTAAATAAAAAAAGGGAGTGTCAGCCAAGGCAAATAGAATTTTATAAATCAGACTGTTGGTAAATAAATCGCCAACTCTATCCCAAGAAACTACCCCGAAGAAACATAAAACCCCCAACAGTAAACAGGTATCTATAATTTGGGAGAATATGGTGGAAAAATTGTTTCTTACCCAAAGATACCTTCCCCTAGTCAAGTCTTTCCAAAAATGAAATAATCTAATATCCACAAACTGGGCGACTAAATATGCTAATAGTGAAGCTATCACCGCTGGCGGAAACAACCCAAATACCTTATTAAAAGTTTTATCATCAATGGGGGACCAACTGGTAGCATCCACCCAGTTGGCAATGGAGATTACCCCCAAGATGAAAATATTGGTGATAAAACCCGCAACTACTACCTGATTCGCCCTGGTTTTCCCATATATCTCTGAGATTATATCGGTACATAAAAAGGTAATAGGATAGGGAATAATCCCTACGGAAACCTCTAAAGACAAAGAGAAAATATTGACAGTAAAAAACTTCTGGAAAATAAGATTCGAACAAACCAAACAGCCAATAAAAACACCAGATATAGTTAAAAAGATTAAATTAGCATCTGTCTTTATGATTCCCTCTCTCCCCATCATCCATGTCACCGGCTACTATACCCCACTGGCATCTGTTTTCACAATCCCTTCTCTCCCACCATATTGCCTGCTATTATACCGCCTAGGCCCCTGTTTTAACCAATTCTCTCCTCCCATTTTCCACACCAGTGGGTCATTATATCAGATATGTCAGAGTCTTCCAAAAATGGTGTTTATAATGGCAACAATCGCCCCCCACATGCG
Organism: Geminocystis sp. M7585_C2015_104; assembly: GCA_015295805.1. Classification (NCBI taxonomy): domain Bacteria; kingdom Bacillati; phylum Cyanobacteriota; class Cyanophyceae; order Chroococcales; family Geminocystaceae; genus Geminocystis; species Geminocystis sp. M7585_C2015_104. Next base: position 13,608 of record DVEF01000011.1, read on the forward strand.
CCAGTGGGTCATTATAGTATTACAATGTCATGGTCCGTTTTAACAATCTCCCCCCCCTCCTTACCTCACCCATTATCACATTGGATTGCTGTCTTGTTTTAACAACTCTCCTCTCCCTTCTTTTCCCCACACCGGCAGGCCATTCATTATTATGGTGATTATAGTGTCTGTTTATATTGTCTGTGTTTATAGTGTCTGTAGTGTCAGACTGGTATTCGTTTAATAACCCCCTACCCGCTTACTGTCGCATTTAATGGTTAATAATCCCTTCTTCTTCCACCCCCATCCATGTCACCAGCTACTATCTCATTCCCCTATTTTCCAAACCAGTGGGCCATCATGGTATCATAATAGCCCCCATTTTGATAATCCCCTCCACTCCTACTAGTGGCATCCCTTACAATGATTTCCCCCCTGAATTAAAAGATGTGGGTAATAGTGTCTCCCACTCACCTCATCGCAGAAAATCAATCAGTTGTGACTGGGAGATGGTTTCCTGTTGTCCTGTGGTTAAATCTTTAAGTTGAATGGTATTATTTTCCACCTCCTCGTCTCCTAATATTAAACACTTTTTCGCCCCGCTACGAGATGCCCTTTTCAACTGTTTGGCAAAATTACTACCACTCAAGTCTAACTCTACCCTAAAACCGGCTCGACGTAAGTTTTGGGCAACAATCAAGGCTTGTCTTTCCGCCTTCTCCCCCCGACTGGCAAAATAAATATCTACACAGGGAGGTGACATGGGACGAATGTTCTGCAATAATAGGATAAGACGCTCCATCCCCATGGCCCAACCAACGGCTGGTGTTTCATTACCCCCTAATTGGGATACTAACCCGTCATATCTACCACCACCACATACTGTAGCTTGTGCGCCTAAATCCGCCGATTGAATCTCAAAAGCAGTATGGGTGTAGTAGTCCAAGCCTCTGACTAAATGGGGATTCAACTGGTAGGCAATCCCTAAATCCGTCAGTAAACTACATACCGTGTCAAAATGGCGTCTAGACTCCGCACCTAAATAGTCTAAAATACTAGGAGCCCCCTTGACAATCTCCTGAGTTTTACTATCCTTGCTGTCTAAAATCCTAAGAGGATTCCGAGTTAGTCTTTCCTGAGAATCTTTGTCTAAATCCTCCCTGTAAGGGGTTAAATAATCCACCAACGCCTCTCTATATTTCTGTCTATCCTCCACACTCCCAACAGAATTTAACTGTAAACTCAAATTCTCCAACCCCAGTTTCCTTAATATCTCTGTTGCCAACACAATCACTTCCACATCCGCGCGAGGGGAATTACTCCCTATTAACTCCAAGCCTATCTGATGAAACTGTCTCTGCCTCCCAGCCTGCGGGCGTTCGTAGCGGAACATAGCACCACAATACCACAGTCTCTCCACTCCCCCACTGGCATATAATTTATTTTGTATATACGCTCTTACTACACCTGCTGTTCCCTCGGGGCGAAGGGTAATACTCCTGTTACCTTTGTCAATAAAAGTATACATTTCTTTACCCACCACGTCAGTAGTCTCACCAATACCCCTTTCAAACAGATGGGTAGACTCGAAAATGGGAGTGCGAATTTCCCGATATGCCGCCTTTTCTAGAATTTCCGCCGCTACCCTTTCCACATACTGCCAATAGACTACCTCTTCTGGCAATATATCTTTTGTGCCTCTTATAGCCTGTATCACTTCCATATGGGGTAAGTCTGATTTCTTTTCTCTGCCCACAAACATTGTTACATTTTGACAGAAATCCACACACAAAGGCAATTATTCCTATCCCTTACCGCCAACGCCAATCACCCCTGTGGTTTTCCCTTAAGTGTATTCTATAATGCCAATAGGGTCATCTTCATAATTCACTCTTCTATGTTTTTTCCCCCACCACCTCTTCTAATACGACTGTGGTTAAATTTCACCCTCAAGGAGAAACTGGGTTTTTGTTTTGGAGGTAGTATTTTTCTCCTTTCCCTCTTGTATAGCTTTATAGTATCCCATTCGGTGCAAACCCGTCTGGGGGCAGAAAAACGTATTTTCCTCCAACAGGTGGCAACTCAATTAGTCAACACCTTTTCCCGTGGCATGTTTGAGCGGTATAATGACATTGACAACTTAACCGTTTTAGATGTTTTTCGCCAAAAGGGGAAAGACAAAGACAAACGCCGTTAATACCTGGAAAAACTGCAACAGACATATCAATACTACGCCTGGATTGGTTTTGCCACCGTAGACGGCAAAGTAGAGGTTGCCACGAAGCGGCTGTTGGAAGGAGTAGATGTCAGCAAACGCCCGTGGTTTCGGGAGGGATTAAAAGGTCCTTTTGTAGGCGATGTGCATGAAGCTGTATTACTCGCTAGAAAATTACCCCCACTCCCTAATAATGAGCCTTGGCGTTTTTTAGATGTCGCCTTTCTAGTTTATAATCCCAGTGGGCAGCTTTTAGGTGGGTGCACATCTTAGCTGGGAGTGGGTAAAAGAAGTTAATAATACCCTTCTTCGACATCTTCCCCAGGGCCAGGGAATAGAGGTTATTATTCTTAATAGGGGAGGCGTCGTTATACTTCATACTGCCAAAACCCTAGAAGGGGAGGTTTTCTCCCAGGCTTCTCTTTCCACTTTTCTCAACGATTCCCGTTTCTTCACCGTCTCCCTGCAAGACGCCAGTTACTATGATTATCCCGGCTTGGGGTGGCATATTGTTGTACGTCAGCCTAGAGAAGTCGCACTACAACCTGCCTTTCAGTTGCAAGGAGAGATAATACTTTGGGGGTTGTTACTAGCTAGTGTTTTTTCTTCCCTCTGCTGGTGGATTGCCCATTTTATCACTAAACCCCTCCTCACTATAGCACAACAAGCCTATCGTCTTCTAAAGGGGGAGCGACAAATTCCCCTTATTACCTTCCCCCTCCCCAAATTTACTTCTACCCCCAGAAATGAGATTCTCCTCCTCTCTTACAGTCTCGGGGATTTAGTAAATAGTCTCATCCAACAGGAAAAATTCCTCCAAAACCTCAATAAACAACTAGAAGAAAAAGTCAGGGAAAGGACAAAAAAATTGGAACAAGCTAAAGAAATTGCCGAAAAAGCCAGTAGAGCTAAAAGCATTTTCCTCGCTAATATGAGTCATGAATTTCGTACGCCACTCAATGCTATTTTGGGCTTCACTCAGATTTTATTAGACAATAATAATCTGGATGAGGAAGCCAGGGAAAACCTCAAAATCATCCTAAATAGTGGCGAGCATTTGTTATCCTTGATTAATGAGGTATTAGAAATATCAAAAATCGAATCCGGCAGGATTGAATTGAGATAGAATTCCTTTTCCTTGCCGGATTTAATTTCCTCCTTGAAATCCATGTTACAGATTAAGGCTACAGAGAAAAATATCGAGCTGATTTTCGATGTCGCG
>DVEF01000012.1 GCA_015295805.1 Geminocystis sp. M7585_C2015_104
AATTATCTAAATTTATATATTACAATTGCCCTTTTGGGAGATAATTTTTTCTCTTTCAGGGAGTAATTTATCTTCCGCCTCCCCGTAATCCTGATAATTTCAATATTTTTATGGCTCGACAAGAGTAGGTTTCTGAGAGGGATTAATGCCACCGCTATTTTCCAGATAGACATCTAAAATTCCAAAACGGCTGAGGGGGATTACAAACTTAATAACCCCCAAAAATTCTTTCTGGTTGAGAATACCTCTAGAATATTTAACTACTGCCTCTTGGACGTCAGTGTCAATCTCCACAGACGACGTCCAGACTCCTTTTTTCCTTGGCCGTTGCCACCATTCTTCTTGTGACAAATTGTCTGTTTTTGCCGCCATCTTATAATCCATAACTACCCTGCCATTCGCGTTTGTTATTAGGGCTTTAACAACCTCTCCTTTTACTTCCATATCGGCCAAAACTTCCTGCAAAACCTCCACTTTTTGCCTTCCTCTTAGCAACTGGATAATAAGGGGGTTTTCTGCAAAAGTGTCGGCATTTTTAAAATAGTAGATTGTAGTATCGTTGATTAACCTTCTGGCTAAAAGCGCTTGGTTTTCTACTTTTTCTTCCATCCCCCCTCTCAGTTGGTAACTTATCAGTCTGTAACCCAGGATGCTGGCTACAATAGGGGGAGTCAGTGTGGTAGGTAGAAGGCTAATTATAAGCAGATTTTGAATCTGATTTTCTTTCTGAAATTTGTTGATTCTTTCTCCTATGTTTGCTAGGAAATTGTTGAGTATTACCGGAGGATTTAATGGCATGCTTAATACCCCTTTTATTCTCTAATATTCTCTTCCAGTCTTGGCAATTATACCCTTAAGCAACTTCTCGCAGTCAAACAAGTATTTAAACAAGTATTTAGTATTCCCATAAGTATTCTCACCAGCGGGGATAACACCGGAGACATAAGGTTTAATGTGGGGGGAAATATCAGAGATATCCTACAGGATTTTGTCTTTTTCTATTTGTTGTAAAACCCCCACACCCTTGACGGTTAACCCCAAGAGGCAATCATTATTTTCAACGGTGACAACGAGGTATTCATCAGTAACAGTAGGGGCAACAGTTGGATTTAAAAATATATCCACATCTACGAGGAAGAATATACGGTTCTTGTGGTAGACTAAACCGATGATGTAAGGAGGGGCGTTTGGCACAAAAGTGACTCTGTCTCTGGGAAGGATAATCACCTCCAGGATAAGAGATTTGGGGATGAGAAATTCTAAGAAGTTGGACAGATGCACCTGTAAAAACTCTAGACTAGATTTGGACTTTTCCTCTGTGGTATTGTAAGACATAAGTGGGTATTTATTGTTGGAGGAGGGGGGAAACAGCAGTGAGAATTTCCTCCTTAGAGAAAGGCTTTGTGAGATAGAGGTTAATTCCTTGTTTTTCGGCTCAAACTTTATCTATTTCCTAATTTTTAGAGGTGCAGGCGATAGGAGGTAAATATTTTGTTTGGGGATTCTTTCTCAGACTGCGACATAACTGTAAGCCACTCATTTCCAGCATCACCAAATCGGCAATTACTAAGGTTGGCTTCAAGGAGATTGTCATTTTTAAGTCTTCCTTGCCGTCAGCGGCAGTCATTACATCATATCCGGCTTCCAGCAAATATTCCTTGATTAACTCTCTCTCCAAAAGGTTATCTTCTACTATCAATACCTTGATTTCATTAACAGAATTCACCCCCATCTACATTTAAATTTAATCAGTCAAATAACGAAAAACAATTCTGAGTATATCCTCCTGAGTAAAGGGCTTAGTTATATAGTCAGTAGCGCCAACTAATTTGGCCTTTATCCTGTCAACCATGCCAGTAATTGCCGTTAAAATGATAATAGGAATATCTTTAAATTTTGAATTTTTTCGTAACAAAGAACACAACTGATAGCCGTCAATAATAGGCATAGTTGTGTCCATAAAAATCAGATGGCGCTCAATGTTATTCAACAGAAGCATTGCCTTGGTGGGGTTGATAATAGGGAAGAAAGAAATATTATCAACATTCAGGAATTATCGAAGGGAATTCAATATGACATTGCTATCATCTATACAGGCTATTTTGTAGTTTCTGGTGGTTTTGTTTGTAAATCTTTCGCCTGCAAATATACTATTAATTGTAGGTTGTGAGTTGGGCCTCTCGTTAGGGGAATGACAGGGAGAGTCAACGGGAATTTCCCTATTCCTCTTCAAGGCAAGTTGAAAGATGCCAGCATACTCAAGACTGGGGCCTCTAAGAATAACATCCTTGTTTTTAATCAAGGGATAAAGGGATTCGACTATGGCTAATTCGTCTTTGTTGATGATAGCGGCTATTTTCCTAAAATTAAAACCCCTTAATATCCTGCCCAAATTTTCCCTAACTGCTGGCGAAGGGAGAATAGACGAAGGGGATATACCTCTGCTAGGCATTAAAATTCTTTTTTGCTTTCTCTATAGTGGAATTCAAATCGTGGCAACAAACGGGGGGAAGGTTGTGAGGAAAAGTGCTAAAGTTAGTGGAGTCGAGTGGGGGAAAAAGTAATAGAGTTTCGATTACCTCCTGACTGATTTTTGCGCCTAGAATCTGTGGCTGTTTTTCATTGAGATAATCGTTTTCTGCCCAAATAATTTTAGTAAATTCCTTAGGATAATAAAATGTCCCTTCCGTGTTATTTATGTCTATGGGAGTTTCATCTTCTTGTAGATAGATTTTATTCAAAACACCTTTTAACCTTGGGATATAGTGGCTAAGACGCTTAAGATGTCTTTCCAGTCTACCATTCCCATCTATTGAACTTGCACTATATAACAATTGTCTTTCAGAGAAATAGAACCAATAAGTTACAGAATCCTATTGAAATTTAATGCCAATTTTAAGCCCCAGACTACCTATTGGTAAAAGATGGTCCACAGGATGACGCCAGGACCCATAGTTTCCCCGCCCGTTTGTCCTTACCCTCCTCTAAATAGGATGAAAAAGATTTGCAATAGTTTTGGGAAAATGAAAGAAAGGAAAAATATTTAAAATACGGAGTAGGAGTGAGAATTTCAAGGGAAGAGGAAATGAAGACAATAGTATTGATTACAGGATTTGAAACCTTTAACAGTGGTTTGTATCAGCAGGCAGCCTCTTTAGCTACATCCAGATGTAGGGATTTAGAGGTAGTGGTTTTTAGTGACAAAAGTCTTGAGACGGAAAGGGAAAAAGTAGAGGCGGCATTGACAAAGGCAGATGTGTTTTTCGCTAGTCTAATTTTTGATTATGAACAAGTGATATGGTTGAAAGAAAGAGTAACGCATATACCTATCCGTTTGGTGTTTGAGTCAGCATTGGAGTTGATGAGTTTGACGAAAATAGGAGACTTTACTATTGGAGATAAACCGAAGGGAATGCCCAAACCCATACAATTTATCCTGAGTAAGTTTAGCAATAGGAGAGAAGAAGACAAACTAGTGGGTTATATCAGCTTTTTGAAAACAGGGCCAAAACTATTAAAATATATTCCTGTTAAAAAAGTCCAAGATTTACGCAACTGGCTAGTAGTCTATAGTTATTGGAATGCTGGGGGAGTAGAAAATGTAGCCAGCATGTGTTGGTATTTGGCGGAAAACTATCTAGGTTTAAAAGTAGGAGAGATTCCGCCGGTGGTGGAAACACCCAACATGGGTTTATATCATCCCGACTATGAGGGTTATTTTACATCCCCTAGGGAATACCTTCAATGGTATCAACAGAAAAAAGGCAATATCTACCAGCCAACAGTAGCCATATTACTGTATCGCAAACACGTAGTCTCCAAGCAGAAATACATACCTCAACTGATTAGACACTTTGAGAAGGAAGGATTGATTCCCATTCCCATTTTTGTCAACGGGGTAGAAAGTCATGTAGTGGTAAGGGATTGGTTAACTACAGACTATGAGGAAAGCCAACGACAAAAGGGAATTATAGAAATTCAGTCTCTCAGCAAGGATGCTGTCAAGGTGGATGCCATAGTTTCCACCATTGGTTTTCCCTTAGTGGGAGGCCCAGCTGGTAGTATGGAAGCTGGGAGACAGGTAGAAGTAGCCAAACGTATCTTGATGGCTAAGAATATACCCTATTTTGTGGCGGCACCTTTGCTAATTCAGGATATTTACTCTTGGGTAAGACAGGGGATTGGTGGCTTACAGGGGGTGGTGTTATACGCCTTGCCAGAGTTGGATGGGGCAATTGACACTGTTGTTTTAGGAGGCTTAGTAGGAGAGGAGATATATCTAATTCCTGAAAGACTAAAACGTCTGACTGGTAGAGTTAAAAAATGGATTAATCTGCGGAAAAAGCCAAAATCAGAGAGAAAGATAGCAATTGTATTATACGGTTTTCCGCCGGGATATGGTGCTACAGGTACAGCTGCTCTTTTAAATGTACCAAAATCCCTTCATAAAGTGTTAGTAGCTTTAAAGGAAGAGGGGTATAACGTAGGAGAAATTCCTCCTGATGGGGAGACTATTATCCAACAGGTGAAGTCTGCGGATGATTTTCTCACCTACAGTCAAAGCCGGCTGGGAATTAATACCACCACTAGTGAGAATACAGTGGATGTAAAAACTCTAGACAGGTGGTTAGGCTATCTTCTTATAAAAAGGATAGAGAAACAATGGGGCAGCTTGACGGAGACTGGTATTAAGACAATTGGGGATAAATTTCAAATTGGGGGAGTGAGATATGGCAACATTTGGATTGGAGTACAGCCGCAACTTGGCGTAGCGGGAGATCCCATGCGTCTTATGTTTGAAAAAGATTTGACGCCACATCCCCAATATGCGGCTTTTTACAAATGGTTACAAAACGAATTCCAAGCTGATGCTGTTATTCACTTTGGTATGCATGGCACAGTAGAATGGTTACCTGGTAGTCCTTTGGGTAATACGGGATACTCTTGGCCAGACATACTCCTAGGCGACATACCCAATCTCTACATCTACGCTGCCAATAATCCCTCCGAGTCTACCTTAGCTAAGAGAAGGGGGTATGGGGTATTAATATCACACAACGTACCACCATATGCCAGGGCGGGATTATACAAGGAGTTAATGGCGTTAAGAGACTTAATCAACGAGTATAGGGAGGATACGGAAAAGAATGCCCTCCTGCAGCAGGATATAATTCAAAAGATAATAGATACCGGTTTAAACAAAGATTGTCCATTTGTCGAAGGAGAGAAACTGGGGATAGAGTTTACTGCAGAAAATGCCCGTCTTTTCAGCAAAAAGGCACTTGACGACTATTTTGCTCAAGTATACGACTATTTGCTTGTTTTAGAGCAAAGACTATTTTCTTCTGGTTTACATGTGTTGGGGGAAAATCCCACCCCGGAGGAAATCAAGTCTTATCTGGAGGCATACTTTGACGATGCTAGCCAACAGGAGGAATTCCAGAGGGAATTAGACAGAAGTGATTTATTTGCCAGGGTGGAGAAGAAGACTAGCAGACAGGAAGAATTACAAACTCGATTCCAGCAACAACAACTAATTACTGACTTGCTGCTACAGACGAAAGACGAGTTAACCAATCTTTTAAGGGGTTTAAATGGAGAGTATATACCACCGGCGCCTGGGGGAGACTTAATCAGGGATGGTGCGGGGGTTTTGCCTACAGGTCGTAACATACATGCATTAGACCCGTACCGCATGCCTTCTCAAGGCGCCTATCTACGGGGGAGGGAGATAGCTAAGAGGATTATAGCCCAACACTTACAGGAAAAGGGAGAATATCCTGAAACCGTGGCGGTGATGTTATGGGGGTTGGATGCCATTAAGACTAAGGGGGAGTCTATTGGTATTGTATTGGAACTAGTAGGGGCTGAGCCTGTCAAAGAGGCCACAGGACGTATTGTAAGATATGAACTAATCCCCTTGGAGAAATTGGGGCATCCTCGCATTGATGTCTTAGCCAACCTGTCGGGGATTTTCCGTGACACCTTTGTAAATATTATTGAATTGCTGGACGATTTGTTTGAAAGGGCAGCCAAAGCGGAGGAATCCACCGAAAACAACTATATTCGTAAGCATTACCTAGAATTGTTGGAAAAAGGGGTAAAAAATCCCACTGCACGTCTATTTTCTAATCCTAGCGGCGATTTCGGCTCACTAGTGAACGATCAAATTGTAGACGGCAATTGGGAGTCTTCAGACGAGTTAGCACAAACCTGGAAGAAACGCAATGTTTTTAGTTATGGTAAAAAGGATAAAGGAGAGGCTCGTCCTGAAGTATTAGAGAAACTTTTAGCAACTAGCTCCACCGTAGTACAAGAGATAGACTCGGTGGAATACGGGTTGACAGATATTCAGGAATACTATGCCAACACAGGGGGATTGAAATTGGCGGCGGAGAAGACAAGTGGCAAAAAGGTGACTGCCAAATTCATAGAAAGTTTTTCTAAGGATACCACTCCTCGTCCCCTGGAACAGGTATTACGAATGGAGTATAGAACAAAGCTACTAAATCCTAAATGGGTAGAAGCCATGGTGAGTCAGGGGAGTGGGGGGGTGTATGAGATTTCTCAGAGGATGACTGCCTTGATAGGTTGGGGAGGTACAGCTTCTTTCAAGGATAATTGGGTATATCAGCAAGCGGCGGAAACCTATGCTTTAGATGAGAAGATGGCAGAAAGATTAAGGAAAGCCAATCCCGAGGCATTTCGCAACATTGTGGGGAGGATGTTAGAGGCTTCGGCGAGGGGTTTTTGGCAAGCTGATGAAGAGACGTTAGAAAAATTAAGACGTCTCTACCAAATGACGGAAGACGAGTTGGAGGGGGTTACCTTCAGCGGCTAATTGGGGGGGAAAAGGCACATTCATTTCATAATCTCAATTCCACCCCTTTTTTTTTGTTGTGTTTGGGATTGTGTTTGGATAACCCTTTTGACAGTTGTCTTTGTTTCTGTCATCTTACTTTTGCGACATGGAAATTATGGGAAAGCGGCAGGGGATTATAGAATACCTACGAGTTGTTGTTTCTTGGAAATGATGATGGCGAAATTCCAGAGGCTTTTAGAATATTTCCACAACTACCGTCAGTTTTCGTATGTGTGGTTAGCCACTTTGGTAGTTGTGATTTTTTTGGGGACTATCTGTCATTATTTTCCCCAAAAAGACGAGACTCAGGCCTTAGAGTCACCATCTAGGAGGGTTGAATATGGGGCGATTGTAATTGTTTTTTTGTTTCTGATATTCTATTCCCATCTAATTTTATATGGGGAAGACTTTGCCTATCATGACAATTCGCAATTCACCCTATTTACCCTAAAGGGGGATTTTTATGTGTTTCCTATTTGGCCTTCTGTGGGCAGATTTTGGCCTTTAGGATTCCAGGAATACAATGTCATAAGTCTGTTTTCCACAACTCCGTTTGCCTTCCATTTGTTTTCGGTTTTTCAATTGTTTATCACTGCTATTGTTTGTTATCTTCTCCTGTTGGAATTTAAACCAATATACCGTATTTTAGTAATAATAGCAATAATCACTGTTCCCTCTTTTGTAGTTTCGTTTTCCGGCTTGATATTCCCGGAAAGAAATGTGATATTCTGGCTAGCTATATTTATTCTTGCCTTCGACAAATATTCAAAAAACAGACGTCTTTTATTTGCCATACTCACTCTAATTTCTACCCAATTTATACTCTACTATAAGGAGCCTGTTTTTTTGCTAATCTTAGGGTTTATTATCAGTCATTTACTACTAAAAGGGATAAGTGGGGTAAAGAAGGCAAACCAGAAGTCTAACAGCAATAATATTGTAGCTTGGCTACAAAACAACTATCTGGAAATCCTTGTGCTATTCCAGGTGTTGGTGTTCATAGCATTGTTTATCTATTTTGTATACGGTTTAGTTAAAAATCCTTATGGAGTTACAGAGAAAAAGAGCATATTGTGGACTTTAGCCACTTACCTAAAAACTAACTTGCTGTTGTGTATCTTTCTTCTGTATTTGCCAATAAGATTGTTAATGATATCACAGGGCAAATCTAGAGTTGACCCTCTTTGGGATTCCCTGGCAGTAGGGGGTTTGCTATACTTTCTAGCTTATATAAAACTGGGACTATTTCGTTGGTATTATATAGCCCCAGTAGACTTCATTGCTATACTGTATTTGGTTAAGACGATAAGTGTAAACGTAATATCCGAAAGCGACAAATCCAAGAGAATTTGGCGGGGTGTTTTTGCCATCCTACTGTCTGCAATGATTGTGGGAAATCTTCAACCCTCTGCATATGCCATACTTGTGCGTAAAAAAGACATTGAATCCAGGGTTAGGGCTGCTGATTTTATAAAAAGATACCACGAGAACAAAAACAAAGTTACTTTATTTTTCCCGAGCAAAATGAATCCGGGCGCCACTGGTTATTACATGATGGAGTTTGCTGCTTTTTTGGAGTATAAGGGGATTCCTGTTTTCTCTCTAGATAACTATGGAAGCGTTGGTATAAGGAAGCCAATTTTAATGAAGGGGGAAGAAGAGTATACTAACAATCTATGTGTGCAATATAGGCGGTTTATTTGCTTACCAGTGTCACAACCGTCTCCAGGAGATTTGTTTATTATCCTACCACCCAATGGCATGATATTTTCTCCAGAATTGGGCAAAGATGATGTGCATATATGGGAAGAAGATATTGAAAATTACAGCAAAAAATACCGTCTAATCTTTCATTACAAGCCGGAGTTTAGGGGAGTGGAGAGGATACTATATTTTCTGTGTAGAAATAAAATTCCAAAAGAGTGGTATAATGCCTACATTTTTCTAGTAGAATAGGGGGGATATGACGGCGAGAAGAAAAAAAGGGGTGTGTCATAACACCCCCACATCCCTAAATCAGGCAGCGGCTAAGACTGTTTCTGCAGGTTTGTCTTTGCTGAGTCTTTGTCTCAAGACTGCAACAATGGCATCTACATTGGCTTTGGCATCCCCAAATAGCATCCTAGTGTTTTCCTTGTAGAAGAGGGGATTTTCTACACCAGCATAACCGGTGGCTAAACTCCGCTTCATGACAACGCAAATACCCGCCTTCCAGACTTCTAACACGGGCATGCCGGCAATGGGACTATCTGGGTCTTCTAATGCGCTAGGATTAACAGTGTCATTGGCTCCTATCACCAGCGCTACGTCTGTATTAGGAAAGTCCTCGTTTATCTCGTCCATCTCGAAAACGATGTCATAGGGCACATTCGCTTCTGCCAATAATACATTCATGTGACCAGGTAGACGGCCGGCAACAGGGTGGATGGCAAAACGCACATTTATCTTTTTCTCCCGGAGTATGGCGGCAATTTCCGAGACCCCGTGTTGCGCTTGGGCTACAGCCATACCGTAACCAGGAACAATGATAACACTTTTGGCATTGAGGAGTAAGTCTGCCACCTCTTCCACATTAGTGGGAGTTACCTCACCGCTGGCTTGTTTGTTGCTGGCGACAGTGTTTACTCCCTCGCCAAAGCCGCCAAGGATAACACTGATAAAGGAGCGATTCATGGCCCTACACATGATATAACTGAGGATAGCACCACTGCTACCTACTAGGGCTCCTGTAATAATCAGCAAATCGTTATTCAGCATAAAACCAGCGGCTGCGGCTGCCCAACCGGAATAACTGTTTAACATGGAGATAACTACAGGCATATCCGCACCACCAATGGCGGCAACCAGGTGAATTCCCAAGACGCCGGCGATGGCTGTCATGATTAATAGGGGTTGTAAACCGGCAGGGGTATAAAGAAAAACATAACCCAGATATACCACCGCCGCTAACATGGCTAGATTAAGAAAGTGTCTAGCCGGCAAGAGGAGGGGCTTGGAGGGGATGATTGCGCGCAGTTTTCCAAAGGCTACAACTGAACCGGTAAAGGTAACCGCACCAATAAATACACCTACATAGATTTCCACCTGGTGGATGAACGCCTCCGCGCCGGTTAAACTGGAATCTGGGTTTAGATAGTTACCTATCCCCACCAAAACGGCGGCTAACCCCACAAAGCTGTGTAGCATTGCCACCAATTCCGGCATGGCAGTCATGGCTACCCTACTGGCTACAATTGCCCCTATAATCACAGCTGGTATTATGACGGCCACTAGTAGTTTATAATTGGCCACCTGAGGGTTAAGGGCCGTAGCCACGAAGGCTATTAACATGCCTATGGTGCCATAGATGTTTCCTCGTCTAGCCGTTTCCTGTTGTGACAAACCGGAGAGACTGAGGATAAAAAGGGCACTAGCGGCAATGTAGGCTACAGTAATCAGATTGTTACTCATGAGTCTTCCTTCTTGTTTCTTGTGGCAGGTAAACTCGCTACTTTTAGGTTATTCAATTTCCCTGCCTTCAATCATTAAGAATCGTTGAAAAAGGTTTGTATTTTTTGACACATGGGGTGGGTAACCATACCGGAAAAAGGGGGGGATGGGGAGACTATAATCATAAGCAGTGAAACTATTGTCATGACCTGTCACATTATGCCACATCATGTCACAACCTGTCACAATCTGTCATAACCTGTCATAACCTGTCATAACTTGTCATAACTTGTCATAACTGGTCATAAATAGTCATAAATAACCAGTTATAACTAGTCATAACTAGTAACAACCTGTCATAATTTGGCATAAATAACTTGGCATAAATAACCTGTAATAAATTGTTATAACTAGTTTGCCCATGGAGTTGTTATCATTAGAGCAGATTAAGGAAATAGCACATCAATACGGTTACTGGGCGGTTTTTGCCGGTATTGCCATTGAGAATACTGGCATTCCCATCCCGGGGGAGACGATTACCATCGTGGGGGGTTTCCTTGCCGGCAGTGGCGAGTTAAACTACTGGTTGGTGTTGATAACCGCTATTGCCGGTGCGGTTACGGGGGATAATTTTGGTTATTGGCTGGGTAGGATTGGTGGCTGGGAGTTTTTGCTGAAAATAGTGCGTTTCTTCCGGTTGCCGGAAAACGAGGTTAAGGCTGCTAAGGAAAAATTTCGGGAAAACGCGGCAAAAGCAGTCTTTTTTGGGCGTTTTGTCACTATTTTGCGCATTTTTGCCGGGCCTCTTGCGGGCGTGGTAGAAATGCCCTACTGGCAGTTTTTGTTGTGTAATTTCTCTGGTGCGGCTTTGTGGGGTGTGACTGTTGTATCCCTCTCCTATTTCCTGGGGAGAATAATACCCCTGCCTAGACTGGTTGCCCTATTCGCCCAGTTTGGTATAATAGCCCTCTTGTTGGCCATTGCCTGGCTAGTATTGCCCGTGTGGTGGAAATACAAGGCTAAGAGGGGGGGGTAGTCAGACTTTCCATTTTCTGAAGGGGTTTTTGACTAGATTAACATTATAATAACGGGGGTCGTCAGTCACCTCTTCCCCAACCCATTGTGGTAAGATAATCTCCTGAGATTCGTCTTCCAACTCCACTTCGGCGAGAATTAAACCCTCATTTTCTCCCAGAAAAACATCCACCTCCCACAGCAAACCATTTTCCTCGACTTTGTAGCGTTTTTTCTCGATAAGGGGGGGGACACATAAAAAGTCTAACATTTCCTGGGCGTCCTTGAAGGGGATGGGGTATTCATACTCCAGACGAGTGTTGCCTATGGTTTTGCCCTTGATAGTCAGAAACCCCTGATTTCCCACTAGTCTAACTCTCACAGTGGTTTCGGTATTGGTGTTAATATACCCCTGACGATATAATACTCCACCAGAGGGCGGCTGCCATTGCTCCTTTTTCACCAAAAATTTCCGCTCAATTTCCTTGGCCATTGGTTTTCCTTGTCAAAACTCTAATTTTATGTTATGATCATATACCATGGGGGCCGGTACCGCGTCTAACCCAATGGTGATTTCAATGGCGACGTAGCCAAGCGGTAAGGCAGAGGTCTGCAAAACCTCCATTCCCCAGTTCGAATCTGGGCGTCGCCTTTTTTGTGCCCGTGTGCCACAGTAGTCCCTTCATGACTGGGGGGTAGGGTTTAGGGGACAGGGGATAGGATTGTGATAAAAGACCCTCCTTGGGTCAGGGCATGGGCTTCTGGGTGGTGATAGGGGATACTATCTAAACGACAGCCTTGGTAGGGGAGGGCGTTATACTGCACGAGGGGATTGATTCCATATTTGCTTATTAGCTCCATACTTTAAAATAATGGCATCTGAAGGCTCTTACTGTAGCCCTTTGTCTTCCCGATTAACCTCCTGTTTTTATCCTCAACACTGAATTTAAACACTCACTCTTGTTAGTCTTCCCGCATACCCACTCTGTGCCTGTTTTCCCCTATCCACTCCCTATACACTCTATAAGCATCACTGTAATACCACTTAGCCACCACCTACCTCAAAACTTACCTACTCTCTACCTCCCCTGAGTCATCTGCTTTAGTTTTTCCTCATGCTTGTGAAGCGACTTTTTACCTTCTCTGTAAATCCAGCAAGGTATAGTTTTTTTTGGTAATGAATTTATCCTGCTAATAGGTGCGGCATTTGCCGCTATTGCCGCCTGATAAAAAATACCATCCCTTTGTTCTTAGAAAAAATTAGCAAATTCTGCTTGGGCTGCCTTGATTTGAGCCATTAGTTCATTTAGTTCTTGTTCATCGGTCAGTCTCATAGTTTTATATTCTCTTTTGGTTTGTATGAGTTGTTTTCCATGGACAACATAGCGAGAGATATCTACTCCCAATAGGAAAACTTCCTTTCCAGCAGACTATGAAAATTAAGGATTTTTTCACCCCTGTGCTCTCTTTAATGTCTAACTACCAGAATAGGCTCAAAGGTTCACATTTCCAATTGTTTGGAAAACATCGGCAACGATTTTATTGCCGGAAATTTTTCAAGAGAAAACAGAAGGGTGGTAACAAAATATTGTACCCGTGAGGAGAGAATGGCTATATAATTTTGGTATAGTAAAAAAAGAAGAAAAAAGAAAAAAATGGAGAAGCCATGGCGGCTGATTAGCCAGTTTATAGAAATAAATTCCCCCTGGCTGCGACTAATAGGGGAAAAATACGAGGATGACAAGGGAAATTCCATAGACTATTGGCGGGTGGAGAAAGATGATTCTATGATAATTGTCACCAGGTATAGGAATCTTTTAGTTTTTCCCCCTCCCTCCTTCCGTGTTGGCATTAACCAAGTTACTCTCGACTTCCCTGGCGGCAGAGTAAACCGGGGAAAAACCTTAGAAGAAAACGTCTACTGGATTCTTAAGAAAGAGTTAAATTTAGATAAAAAAAATATTAAAAAAATTGTTCCCATAAATGAAAATCCATGGTATGTAAACAGCTCGTTCAATAATCAAAAACTATGGGGTTTCTATGGGGAAATTAACCCCCAGGTGGATTTGAGAGATTTGTCTATAGGCGCCACCTACTCCCTTCAACAATCAGATTTGGAATTTTTATGGCAAAGATTAAATTGTCTTCAATGTCGAGCCCTACTTTTGGAGTGTTTTAACAAAAAATTGGTGGCCATCCCCTAGAAAAACGGTATAAAATTTAACAAAAGGAAGTATCCTCTCACTGTCAGTTATGACTACCAAAACTATCAAGTCTGATTTTGGTTATAGTTTAGACTTTCTCCGGGACGAGGTTAGGGCATTGTTGGCCAAAGGTAGTATTAGTCGTCATCAGCCTATTTACGTATTGGCTAACTATCTGCCACCAAGGGAATGGTTAAGGATTGAAAGAGAGTTGGCAGAAAGAGACTACTTACTAAGGGATAGAATTGCTGACTTACTTCCCGAAGAAAGATGGGATGAAGACTAATCCCCTATCGGCATCATACCGGCAAAACCCAAGAGGCTTACACCGCCTCGGGGTTGGAATTTTGATTCAGTCATCCTTCATCTTTTCCAATTCTTGTCTGAGGGAGACTATTTCTTCGATAAGAGACTGAAGAGACTGGTAGAGTTCTTGTTCACTTTTCCCTTCTTTACTAGAATGGCTACCATTGCCTGATTCTGCCTGTTTTTTGCCACTGCCAGATAAAATTTGTTCTACCAATTTGCGCGCCTCCTCCTCTGTAATGGCGCCTTTTTCCTGCCACTGTTGAGATTTTTCTTGCCATTGGGACTTCAAGTCAGACAGGATTTTTTTTGTTTTTTCTGTGTCTTGGAGAGTTTCCATTGCCTCGACAGTGGCACCTACTATTATGCGGAAACCCTTTTGGATTACCTCAAACGGGTTGTTGTTTTCCATAGCTAGTTACCTCAAATTAGCTGGTTTGGATTTCAGTATAATCTAACTGTTGTCCTTGTGGTTTAGACGTTTATGAAAAATAATAGTCCATTTTTGGGGTTTTTGTGTTTTTTTTTGGCTCTTAAAATTATAGCAGAAAATCCTCCACTTTTGTTAATGGTTATCACCCCAATAATTCTGAACCTCATAATAGGAGCCTTTGCCTATATTTTTTTGCTATTACCCTCCTTACAATGGTACGATAGCTTCACAGCTTACTTGCTGGCAAAGGGGGATAGTTTTCTGGCAAAACTGCCCAGTTGGCTGTCTTTCTCAGAGTCTATAATTCAGTTATTATTATTGTTATTTCGCTGGCTGATTTTTGTGGCAATATTTGTCATAATAGGGGTCATGATTCTCCAATTTGGAACAATAATAGGCGCGCCATGGTATGGAAAAATCTCGGAAAGAGTGGAATTGTTTAAAAGGGGAAGAATAGAGGTGATTGAAGTAGGGCCAGTCAGGGAAGTAATTAGAGCCATTGGTTTTGAGTTAAAAAAAATCATTCTATCGGCAACTGCCCTTGTATTTTTGTTTGTAATTAACTGGGTGCCAGTGATTGGACAAATACTATCACTGTTGGGAGGTTGGCTTTTGGGAGTGACGTTGGTGTGTCTGGATTTTTTTGACGCAACACTGGAGAGGAGAAGATGGAAATTCAGGCGGAAATTAGGGTTTATATGGGGCAATTTTCCCACAACTTTTCCCTTTGGCTTTATATGTCTGGTTTTAATTAGCATACCCCTGTTAAATCTAATTGTTATTCCTCTGTGTATCACGGCGGGGACATTATTAGTGTGTGAAATTCTCTAGAAAACAGAGGTAGTACAAAAGTGAGGGGAAACGGAGATGGGGATGCCAGTAGATTAAAATAGTAAAAAAAAGACTACCAGTGGGATTACAAAAGTAGGACAGGAAATGGGAGAAAATATAGTTTTAATGTCGAAGCGAGAATTAGAGAAAATGCGCCGTGTAGGGAGACTGGCGGCAAAATTGTTAGCTCACCTGGGGAAAATGGTTAGGCCCGGCATTACTACCTATGAATTGAATGAAGAGGCAGAAAGATGGACAAGGGCTCATGGCGCAAAAAGTGCCCCCCTCGGCTATGGCAACCCCCCCTTCCCTGCATCTATTTGTACTAGTGTAAATGAGGTGATATGTCACGGTATACCCAGTAAGGACCAGGTTTTGAAGGAGGGGGATATTATCAACATAGACGTCACCCCGGTGTTGGATGGCTACCATGGAGATACCTCAAAAACTTTCTTTGTGGGCACTCCCTCTCCCATTGCCAAAAAACTAGTAGAAGTCACGGAAGAATGTCTTTATAGGGGCATTAGGGCAGTTAAACCTGGGGCCCGTATTGGCGACATTGGGGCCGCCATCCAAGAATACGCAGAGAGTCATGGTTTTTCTGTGGTAAGAGCTTTTGTAGGACATGGTATAGGTAGGGTATTTCACGCGCCGCCACAAATCCCCCACTATGGCAAAAGGGGCACTGGTAGAATCCTACGTCCGGGAATGGTGTTTACCATAGAACCGATGATAAATGAGGGCACTTGGGAGGCGGAAATAGCCGAAGACGGCTGGACGGCCTATACTAAAGATCGCAAATTGTCGGCTCAGTTTGAACACACTGTCGCCGTCACCGAGGATGGTGTGGAAATCCTCACCCTTAACGACGATGAAGAAATCAAAATATAATGTACTATCAGGGTAGCTTTATGAGAAAAATAGTCTCCGGTTTGGTGGTATTATTGTTTTGCTTATTCTCCCTACTGGTGGTGGCCCCGGCAGAGGCAAGAGGCTACACGGAAGAGGAAAAGTTACTACTGCAGTCTTGGCGTCTGGTGAATGAGGCTTATATCGATGATTCCTTTAATCATCAGAATTGGTGGTTTGTAAGGCAAAAATTTCTACAAAGGCCCCTACACAACAAGGAAGAGGCATATCAGGCCATAAGTGAAATGTTGGCCACCCTAAATGATCCCTATACTCGTTTCTTCCCTCCCGAGCAGTACAAAAGTTTACAAATATCCACCTCGGGGGAACTGTCGGGAGTGGGGTTACAAATCAGCATTAATCCCGAAAACAACCAATTGGAAGTGGTTTCCCCCCTTCCTAACTCCCCGGCGGAATTGGCTGGCATTCAACCCCATGATCAAATCCTGTCCATTGACGGTATCCCCGCCAATACCCTCACCCTAGACGAAGCCGCCAGTCGTATCCGTGGGGAGGAAGGCACTGTCGTCATTCTGGAAATCAAGTCTCAAAAAGACGGTCAGCTCAGGCATTATAAACTAAGACGCCAAAGGCTTTCCCTTAGTCCAGTATTTGCCCGGTTAGACACTACTTACCCAGAATATCCCATTGGTTACATCCGTCTTACCCAATTTACTAGCAAGGCAACGGAAGAAATAGCTCACAGTATTGTAAAACTGGAAGAGGAAGGGGCAAAGGCCTATATCCTGGATCTGAGAAACAACCCTGGCGGCTTACTTCAGGCAGGAGTGGACATTGCTAATCTCTTTTTGCCTGAAGGTACAATCGTATATACCGTCAACCGTCAGGGGGTGTTGGGCAGTTATGAAAGTGATGGCCATCCTGTCACCCTAGCACCCCTGGTAGTACTTGTCAATGGGGGGACAGCAAGTGCCAGTGAAATCCTGGCAGGCGCCCTTCAAGACAACCACCGAGCGGTGTTGGTAGGGGAGAAAACCTTTGGCAAGGGCTTAATTCAATCCCCTTTCCAACTCCCTGATGGGGCCGGCCTTACTATCACCGTGGCTAAGTATGAAACTCCTAGTCACCGGGATATCAACAAACAGGGGATTATGCCTGACATAGAGGTCAAACTGGATCACCCCATTACCCCATTCGAGGTGGGCACTGCCAAGGACTATCAGTATCAAGCCGCCGTTGCCTACCTACTACAACAGTATCAGGGAATGCCTCTTATGGCCAGCAATCCCCTTGATTAGGCTACCTGACGTTGAGGAGAAGAAGAGATTACCTGTTGGTAAAAACCGCGTAATTGGGCTGTAGCCGCGGCCCAACTCCATTTTTCCGCCTCTTTGCGGGCATTTTGTCTTAGTTTCTCCCTCTCTCCCTTCCCCTCTAGCAGTTTCCGGGTGGCCACAATGGCGGTTTCGGGCCTATCTGGGTCAAATAAGTAGCCGTTGACACCATCAGTGACAATATCAGGAATACCACCTCTCTTGGCTGCCACCACTGGACACCCCGCCGCCATTGCCTCCAGTAGCACCAATCCCAGTGTCTCGGTGGAGGAAGGGAAAATAAAGGCATCAGCCGAGGCGTAGGCTTCGGCCAATTCTCTTCCGTGTAAATAGCCCACAAAATGGGTGTTGGTGCCAGCAAAAAAAGCCTCCAATTGTTCCCTAGCGGGGCCATTGCCCACAATGGCTAAACGGGCGGAGGGAATGCCTTCTAACACCGGTTTAATCTTGTCGATTTCCTTTTCCGCAGAAACTCTGCCCACATACAACAACAATGGTGCTTCGGGATGGCCTTGAGATAGTCTTTGACGCATCTGCCAGGAGAAGCAGTCAGGGTGGAAGGTGTCTGTGTCCACCCCCTTTTGCCACAACTTTACCCTTTCTATCCCATGACTGATTAACTCCTCCACCATGGCAGTAGAGGTGCATAAGTTTAACTGGGCCTGGTTATGGGCAAGTTTCAACAACTCCCACAACAACCCCTCGAAGGCTCCTAAATTGTAGTGTTGTAAATACTGGGGCAGGTGGGTGTGGTAGGAGGCCACCAGGGGGATATTATACTTCTTGGCGTAGTAAATACCCCCCACCCCCAACACCGCCGGATTTACTACATGGACTAAATCAGGCCGAAAACGACGCAAGGCAAAACCGATACTGGGATTGGGGATTGCTATCTTCAACTCCGGATATAGGGGCAGGGGTATCCCCCTTATCCCATGAATCCTGGCTCCCTTGTACTCCCTTATACCCCCTTCAGGCGCAAAGATTAATACCTCATCCCCCTGTTTTTTTAACTGTTCTACTGTGTACTTGAGACGAGTTACAATTCCGTCAACCTTGGGCAAAAAAGTCTCTGTAAATAGGGCAATACGCATATATAAGCCTAACCTTTGGACTGACTAATAAATATATCACCTCCCCAGTTTAAGAAGCCTTTTTCTGCAAAGAAGAGGCACTGGCATTGGCTGCCAGTTTCTGTTGATGAATCTCCTGACGACCGTTTGTAACAATTCTTAACATGGTGGTCAAATCCCTTTCCAGACGCGCCAAGAGTTGATCGGCATATTTATCCGCCTCGTTTTGAATTTCCTCGGCTTCGGCAATAGCCTGTTGTCTGATTTGTCTTGCTTCCTCCTGCAATTTCTGGCGTAACTGTTCCACCTCTGCTAAGGTTTTTTGTTGTAGGTTTTCGCAATCTTGTTGCACTTGTCTTCTGATCTGGGCCGCCTGACTTTCCGCCTGTTGGATAATCCGCGACTCGTCTAACAGTTGTGAGGCTTTTCTTTGGGCATTTTCAATAATACTTTGTGCAGTCCTTTGTGCTTCGGCGAGAATTTTTTGTCTCTGTTGCAAAATCTGAGTCGCCTGTTCGATACAATCTGGCAAATTAACCCTAATAAGATCTAATTGGTTAATAACGGCTTCTTCATCTATCAGTGTTTTCCCCAGTAAAGGAATACGAGTACCACTGAAGATGATGTCCTCCAGTTTATCAATTTCTTCTTGTATATTGAATCCCATCTCTTCCACATGAGGGGGATTTATAGACGGTCTAAGATTGTTATTGGGGTTGACCATAAAACTGTCCCTTACTGGTAAATTAAACCCAAAAATAGTACCATTAAAACTATATATCAGTTCCGCCCCATTGGACCACTACTACAATTTTTTTTTTGATAGTAGTGGCCAAACTCAAGGGAAATAATAGGATAAAACGGCCCCAATTGCGAGAAACAAGAGGACTCATTCTATTTTTCCTCTGGGGAATTAGTATTCTTTTTGGCACCGCTATCGGCGATGGCGCGACTACAACGCCAATCATTGGGGAGTGTAGAAGGCCATCCCATTTCCACCGCCTCCCGACAAATGGTCATCACCGTTAACTGACAGTCTATCAGCTGAAAATCCTCTTTTTGACATTGTTTCAGACTATGTTTTAAAATAGTATCGTCTTGAAATTCAATGGTCTTATTGCATTGAATACAAACAATATGATGATGATGGTGGGGATAGGGGTGTTTTAGTTCGTAGTGTTTATGTCCTTCTGCCAACTCCAACTCCCTTAAAATCCCCATCTTTGTCATCAGCTTGACACTGCGGTAGATGGTAGATAGACTTACTCTTTCCCCAGATTCTAACAACTTTTGGTGTAATTCCTCGGCACTTAAGTGATTTCCCCTGGGTAGTTTCTCAAAAATTTCTAAAATCTTCTCCCTTTGGGGAGTCATCCGCCAACCCCTGGCGTTTAGTTTTTTCTTAACGGAAGATTTTATATCTACAGGCATAACTCTTTCCCTCTTTTTCCTACTACCATGGTTTCCTCTATGATAATCTCCCTCCCCCCTTATTTGCAACTACCCCCCTTTTTATTGCAAATTGGCTGAGATATATGCTACAAGTAAGGATACTGGTCACTATTTTTTTTAGTCTTGGTTTTAGTTTTGGCATTAATCTCCCCTTGGTTGCTTCTCAGATAGGCAGGGTATGTGTCCAGGATTTAAACAGGGAAATTAGTAGCCTTCTCAACACCCCGGAAAGACAAAAAGAGAGTTGGGGGGTAGTAGTGGAAAGACTAGACAATCGGCAAAATTTATACCAGTTAAACCCCAACAAGTATTTTATTCCTGCTTCTAACGTCAAACTCTTCACCACCGCCGCCATTTTGCTCAAAGAAGGAGAAAATTTTGCCATCAAAACCCCCATTTATCTCAAGACAGAATCTGAGAAAACTACCTTGTTGATATGGGGAAAAGGAGATCCTACTATCTCTAAACTACAATTAAATATAATAGCCAACAAGTTGTTACAGAAAGGTCTAAAACACCTCGATGAGTTAATACTAGTAGATGATTCTAATTTTGCCCACAACGCCGTTAACCACACTTGGGAGTTTTCCGATTTGTTTTTTTCCTATTCAGTGCCGGTTAATAGTTTGATTTTAGGAGGAAATTCCGTAATTCTTACTATTAAACCCTCGAATCCTGGCGAGAAAGTTAGAATACAGTGGTCTGATGAAATTGCGGGAAGGCAGTGGCAAATTATTAATGAGGGAGTTACCGTAAAAGAGGGAGAAGAATATACCCTAGATGTCCACCCATTTCAATTAGAACCTGTTCTAGTTATAAGAGGAAACTTGCCAGTCAGTCAAGGGGAAGATAATTGGTTTTTATCCATTCCGAAACCCGCCGAATATTTCCGAGATTCCCTCATAAGTATTTTATCTGCAAAGGGGATAATTGTTGACAGGGTCACCATTAACTCCACTGCCCAACTCGACTTAAAAGGCTATGACCTATTACTAGAATTTCAGTCACCTCCCCTGAAAGAGTTAATCAGAAAAACTAACCAGGATAGCAATAACCTCTATGGCGAAGTTTTGTTTAAATATGTAGCAAAAAATTATAAAAACCCCAGGGATTCTCTGGAGGAGATCCTAGAAGAGATAGGGATAAATAAAGAAAACTATCAGCTAAAGGATGGCTCTGGTTTATCTCGTCAGAATCTGGTGACGCCGAAAAGTATAGTGGATTTGTTAGCAGCAATGGCTAATAGCAAATACGGGGACTTATTCAGGGAATCTTTAGCAGTCAGTGGCATTAGTGGCACTCTCAAAAATCGTCTCCGAGAGCCCATGGCGGGTAAAGTCGTTGGCAAGACTGGAACTTTAGCGGGAGTTGCCGCTTTATCCGGCTACTTGCACCCGCAAAATTATAAAGATTTGGTGTTTAGTATTATAGTTAATAACTCCTTAGAAAAAAGCAGTGATTTAAGAGCAATTATTGACCAGATAGTTGTGTTATTGTATAAACTGGAGGACTGTAGAAGCCCCTAGGATTCCTTACCAGGTCTTCCCTTGAGATATCCTACAACTTTTCTAATAAGTTTGGAAAAGAATTTTTTGCTGCTAAAACGAATTTTTCTTCCGAGACGAGTCACGCCGGTGACTACTTCACTTTCCTTGGGCTTGGACAATTTTTCTTCTAACAATTCCCTAAGTTTAGTGGCAGTTAAAGGTCGATTGAGTAGGCCTTTTTCCCCTAAAGAAATGGAGCCAGTTTCCTCAGAAACAACTATACAAATACAGTTTTCTACTCGCTCTGTAATACCCATAGCAGCACGATGGCGGGTGCCCAATTGACGGGAGGCAGTACGTTCAGATAGTGGCAGAATAACACCAGCAGCAACTATTTCAGATCCTCTGATAAAAACAGCACCATCATGTAGTAGACTCTTAGATTGGAAAATAGTTTGTAATAGTTCTTTACTAACCAGGGCATTGAGTTTAACACCGGGATTAATAAAAACTCTCTCTTCAACAATATTAAAGGTCTCGATTACAATCAAAGCACCGATACGATTTTGAGATAAGTCCTTAACCGCCTCCACAATCTCATCAATGACAGACTCCTCCCTGGGAAGAGAAACGGGAGACTGAAAAAACTGTTGAATTTGTAACCTCCCCAATCCCTCTAAGAAACGACGAAAATCTGACTGAAAAGTAATAGCAAGAGAGACAGTACAAATAAAAGCTAGTCGTTCTAGAATAAAGGCAAATAGAGTAAGTCGCAACAGATGCTCACTGATATACAGGAGAAGGAAGAGAAATAATAAGCCTCTGATTATCCACTGTGCCCGACGCTCCTGAAAAAGAAAAGAGACAAAATAAAAAAAAGAAATAACTAAGCCAACGTCGAGGAGAAAACGAAGAATAGTATGGAAGGATAGATTGTCAGGGAAACCCCACCCAAACATTAGATTAATGGCTGTATCCAATTAGGATTATACCCGTTAACCGGTTCACACCCAAGATAACAGACTATTGAAGGTTGGGGAGGGGGTTTTCTTCATTCAACCCCACTACGACACCCAACCTTTTTATAGGAGACTATCAGTTAGTTAGTTAGTAAAATCCCACTGTTAAAATCTTACTGATGATGATTATTGAAAAGACGGGTGGGGAGTAAGTCTTGTTGGATTAAATCCTCATAGGTTTCCCGACGGATTATTAAATGACTCTCTCCTTCGTTAACTAATACAGCGGCTGGTCTTCCTATACGATTGTAGTTAGATGCCATACTGTAATTGTAGGCGCCAGTAGCCAAAACCACAAGAATATCACCGGGATTGGTAGGAGGCAGAGAAATATCCTTTATAAGAATATCCCCCGACTCACAATGTTTGCCCGCCACTGTTACAGTCTCACTGTGAGCCTCATTCATTTTATTGGCTATTACCATCTGATATAGGGATTGATAGGTGATGGGACGTGGGTTATCTGACATCCCCCCATCCACTGCAATATATGTTCTCACGTCTGGTATTACCTTTTTTGCCCCCACCGTATAGGCTGTAACACACGCGTTTGCAATAATAGAACGACCGGGTTCAGCAATTAATTTAGGCAAAAACAGGCCCCTGGCTTTAAAAGCGGAGGCTACGGAGGCGGAAACCGCTTCTACCCATTGAGGGATGCTGGGGGGATTATCAGCGGAAGTATAACGGATGCCTAAACCTCCCCCCACATTCACCTCCCGCATAGATAGGCCATAGTCCAGGGCTTTTTGATACCATTGAGCCAGAATATCCGCCAAG
Source organism: Geminocystis sp. M7585_C2015_104 (assembly GCA_015295805.1). NCBI lineage: Bacteria > Bacillati > Cyanobacteriota > Cyanophyceae > Chroococcales > Geminocystaceae > Geminocystis > Geminocystis sp. M7585_C2015_104. The sequence goes on from DVEF01000012.1 coordinate 23,095, forward strand.
TCTTGGTGGGGTTGCAACTGGAAAATCTGTGAGCCAATATGGGCATGTAGGCCGATAGGGTTTAGATATCTTTGCTCTTTTACAAAAGTATATACTGCCTCTAGTTGACTTAAATCGAAGCCGAATTTGCTGTCAATACTGCCAGTGCGGATGTATTCATGGGTGTGGCATTCAATACCGGGGGTGAGACGGAGAAGAATATTGGCATACTGTTGTTTCTCGGCGGCTAGTTGGGCTAAGGTTTCCAATTCCCACCAGTTATCCACGATGATTTTACACCCTACATCTAGGGCAAATTCTAATTCCCCCTTAGACTTGTTGTTACCATGGAAGTAGATTTTAGACCCAATTTCTTCTAGATTATAACCAGCCAATTCTATGGCCTTGACAGTGGTATATAATTCCCCTCCGGAAACCACATCAAAACCCAATCCCTCCCCAGCTAGTATAGACACTATGGCCTGACAACACCAAGCCTTTGAGGCATAAATAACTTGAGATTCTCCCGGATAGTATTTTTGAAATGCGCTACGGTACAGACGGGCGGCCACTCTTAAAGTATACTCGTCTAGGACATACAAAGGAGTTCCATACTGTTTTACCAAATCCACCACGTCACAGCCGCCAATAACAAGGTGCCCATACTCATTCACAGTGGCGGTGAGGGGGAATAATCTTTGATTGGGGGATTGGGAGTCAAAAAGGGAGATTAAGGCTTTACCGTTGATGGTTTCTGTCAACAACATCTATCTTTTCATCACAGGCAATAATTTATACTCCATTGTACAGGAATGGGACATTCATGCCTATTAAGAGCCACTGATGGTATTGATAATAGCAGAATAGTCATTGTCCCCTTCGCCAGCCTCTACAGTTTTTTGAACAACAGCCTCTACGGCTTGTAGAATGGTCGTGTCAACGGGTAGATTTTCACAGGAGGAGAGAAAGAGACGAATATCCTTTAGCAGATGCTTAGTGGGGAAATTGGGGTTAGCAAAGTTGCGCTGACACATGCGGTTAAGTTTTTTGTCGAAGGTGGGGGCATAAAGGGCACTTTGGCGGAGGATAGTCATAAAGACATCCACATCCACCTGTTGGTATTGGATATAACTAAGACTGAGGGCGAAGGTGGCAGTCAAGCCGGCAATCATTTGATTAAGGGCAAGTTTTAAAGCTGCCGCTTTACCCACCTCCCCCACAAAAATAGGATTTTCACCAAAAAACCGTAACAAGGGCTGCCATTGATTAAATTGGGTTGGGGTTGCCCCCACCATAACCAACAGTGTGCCATTTTTGGCCTCGGGAGTACTACCCAACACTGGCGCTTCTAGATAATCTCCGCCGGCTGCCTGTATTTGTGTGGCCAATTGTTGACTTTCTGCGGGGGAAATAGTGCCCATCTGGATGACAGTCTTGTTGTGGAGGTTGACAGAGGAGTTTAGGATAACCTGTCGGATTGCCTCACTATCGCTCAACGTCAGGATAACAGCGTCGGCTTTATCAACAGCCTCGGCCACATTGTCAGTAACAGGGATTTGTTTTTGTCGCAAAGTCTCCAGTTTAGCAGCAGTGCGGTTGTATGCTATTACGGACACCCCCATGGCTGCTAATCTTTCCACCATAGCCCCCCCCATCAATCCCACACCCAATACGGCAACCCTCCAAGTCATCATATTCCCCCTATTATCCTTTACCAGCTATAATACCAGGGGTCGAGGTGACAGTAAAGGAGGACCATGTCTGGAAATCCACAGATAGGGATTATCATGGGCAGTGATTCGGATTTGCCTACCATGAGGGAGGCCATTGCCGTATGTGAGAGATTTGGGGTGGAATACGAGGTAGCCATCGTTTCTGCCCATCGTACTCCCAAAAGGATGGTAGAATATGCCCAAAATGCCCACAAAAGGGGGATAAAAGTGATAATAGCCGGTGCGGGTGGGGCGGCGCACTTGCCGGGGATGGTAGCCTCCCTTACCCCGTTGCCAGTAATAGGAGTGCCAGTTGTCAGTAAACACCTACAGGGATTGGATTCCCTTTATTCAATAGTGCAAATGCCTAAGGGTATTCCCGTTGCTACGGTGGCCATAGGCAATGCCGAGAATGCCGGTTTACTGGCCATTAGGATTTTAGCTTGTCAACAGCCTGAACTGTTACAAAAAGTAGAGGAGTATAGTGAACAATTGAGACAGATGGTAGAGGAGAAACATAAACAACTAGAAAGTCAAGGTTACCAGATTTGCAAGAGCATATGACTGCTGTGGGTCAACAGTGGCGGGAGATATAATGAGAGTAGAGAGCCTCTGAACAACGAGTGAAAGTGGAGAGAAGATTGTGTTTGCTACTGCTGCTACAGTAACTACCCCCACCACGCCCCAGGATTTAGTGGAAGCCATCAATGGGCTGAAGAAAGAGCTAAATGCTGTAATACTTGCGCACTACTATCAGGAAAGTGAAATCCAGGACATTGCCGATTATATAGGAGACTCCCTGGGGCTATCACAACAGGCGGCGAAAACCAAAGCGGATGTGATTCTCTTTGCTGGGGTGCACTTCATGGCAGAAACTGCCAAAATCCTAAACCCCGACAAGTTAGTACTAATACCAGATTTGGAGGCCGGATGTTCTCTTGCCGATTCATGTCCAGCAGAAGAGTTTGCCGCCTTTAAAGCCAAATATCCCAACCACCTGGTAATCTCTTACATAAATTGTAGTGCTGAGGTGAAGGCTCTAAGTGATATTATCTGTACCAGCTCCAATGCCGTCAAAATTGTCAAACAGATACCCCCCACTCAGCCTATTATATTTGCCCCCGATCGCAATCTAGGACGCTATGTGATGGAACAAACGGGGCGCTATGATATGGTACTATGGGAGGGCAGCTGTATCGTCCATGAAACCTTCTCAGAAAAGAAACTTGTCCAGCTAAAGGTTCAACACCCCTCCGCTAAAATCCTTGCCCACCCTGAATGTGAGCCTCCTGTTTTGCGTCACGCCGACTTCATTGGCTCTACAACTGCACTACTAAAATATGTTATAGAGAGTAACGCAAAAGAGTTCATAATTGCTACAGAGCCAGGAATAATCCACCAGATGAAGAAGGCGGCACCAGGGAAGACTTTTATCCCGGCGCCGGCGGAAAACAACTGCTCTTGTAATGAGTGCCCCTACATGCGTTTGAATACCCTGGAGAAGGTGTATCTAGCCCTAAAAAATCGCGCCCCTGCCGTGGATGTACCGCCGGAGATCCGTCACCGGGCCCTACTGCCCATTCAACGGATGTTAGAAATGTCCTAAAACACAGAAAAGGGGAAGATTTGGGATATACTGGCTAGTAATTACCATCACCTTGACATTGCCCATATGCCACTAATTACCACAGGAAAGGCCTTTATAAAAGACTTAGAAAAATTCGGAGCCCTAGCGGTATATGCCCCCCTAGAGGGAGGGTTCGAGGGGCGTTATCAACGGCGACTGAGGGCACATGGTTACCACACCTACAATCTTACTGCTAGGGGTTTGGGAGACTTGAGTGCCTATCTCATGAATGTCCATGGCATACGCCCCCCTCATCTGGGCAAGAAAAATATTGGTAGAGAGGCAGCAGTGGGAGACGTCTATTTCATACCTCCCCTTGTGGGCTACCAGTTGGAAATCCTGCCTCCTCAGTCCAAGGGGCTAGTGTTGTGGATTATCGAGGGCTTTGTTTTTTCCCGTGAGGAAAAACAATACCTGGTGGATTTAACCAAGCAGCAACCCCGTCTCAAAGTGGTTGTGGAAGTCGGGGGTGAGCGTTTTTTCCGTTGGGAGTCTTTAGCCCAGTCTCTCGAGATGGCTGCCTGATGTGGAGATTGGGGATTGGGGGTTATTTGCGCCAAACGGTTTTAATGTTTACAAATTCTAGGATACCCTCCCTGCCCAATTCTCTGCCGTAGCCGGAATGTTTTATACCACCAAAGGGCAAACGGGGATCAGATTTTACCAAACCGTTGATAAAAACTGCCCCCGCCTCAATATCCCTAATAGCCTTTTCCATCTCTTCCTCCTCTGTTGTCCAAATAGATGCACCCAGTCCAAAATCAGTGCTGTTGGCAAGTTCGATGGCCTCCTGAAAGCTATTGACGGTGAAAATAAGGGCTACTGGGCCAAAAAATTCCTCCCTCATGGCCGGCGAATTGGGAGGAATATCTGTTAGAATGGTGGGGGGGTAGAAATTGCCTTTTCCCTCCAGGGCTTTACCTCCCATCAACACCTTTGCCCCCATGGCCACTGTTTTTTCTACCTGTTGGGCTAAAGTCGCTAAAATGGCAGGGGTGGCCAGTGGCCCAATATCTGTATCCTCCTCAAAGGGATTGCCCACCTTTAGCCGTTGATACCTGTCAGTAAGCCTCGCCAAAAATTCCCCGGCAATGGCACTGTGGAGGATAAAACGCTTAGCGGCAATACAGGATTGGCCACTGTTTAGCATTCTCGCCGTGGTGGCTACCTCTACTGCTTCCTCTAAGTTGGCGGAAGGCATTACAATAAAGGGGTCACTGCCTCCTAACTCCAAAACACTCTTTTTTAACTCCTCCCCTGCTACAGCAGCCACCTTCCTCCCCGCTAATTCACTGCCGGTGAGGGTAACTGCCTTTACCCGCTTGTCTCGCAATATTTCTTCTACCATCTCGGCGGGAATCAACAACGACTGAAACACCCCCAGGGGAAAACCTGCCAGTGTTATCAACTCCTCGATGGCTAGGCTACACTGGGGCACATTAGAAGCATGTTTGAGTAAGGCTACATTCCCTGCCATCAAAGCTGGTGCGGCAAAGCGAAACACCTGCCAAAAGGGAAAATTCCACGGCATTACCGCTAAGATTACCCCCAGAGGCTGGTAGGTGACATAGCTATAGCTGGCGTCAGTTTCTACTGTGTAGGGGGAAAGGAATTCCTCACCCTTGTCGGCATAGTAACGACAAACTAGGGCACACTTTTGAATTTCTGCTTTTGCTTGGTTTATTGGTTTGCCCATCTCCAGGGTGATTAGGCTGGCCCACTTGTCACAATCTTGGTTTAGAATTTCTGCCAGTCGGTATAGCCTTTCCCTACGGTATTCAAAGGAGGAGAGACGGTAAGACTCAAAAGCCTCTGCCGCTAACGCCAATTTCCTCTCCACCTCTTCTGCCGTAAGGGGTGTGAAGGTTTTAATAACCTCCCCCGTGGCGGGATTAACAGAAGTAAACACCATAACCACTCCTTTATTACTGCTTTCTTTCACTTAGAAACTCTTAACCCTTACCCAGAAACGGAGAGACAGGGGAGAATTGTATACTCCACCGACTCTGCCAAAGCCTCTAAATGGTAACCCCCCTCCAACCCAAATAGTATCCTCTTGGTGATTTGCAGACAATATTCCGTCAATTTGCCAAAATCCGCGGGAAACAAGCACATCTCTGCCAAGGGGTCAGCAAAATTGGCATCATACCCCGCACTAATTATTAATATATCCGGCGAGAACTCCCGGAAAAATGGAATCACCTGTTTTTGAAAACAATCTTCATAATCCTTTATATCACTTCCGGCTTTCAGAGGAATGTTTAACACGTTGTTGTATAAACCTGTTTCATTGGCACTACCAGTACCAGGATAGAAGGGATACTGATGAAGGGAACAAAAACGGATGTGGGGGTTGGTTTGGACAATTTCCTGAGTCCCATTGCCATGATGTACGTCCCAGTCCAGGATACCAACTCTGGTTATTTCTGGCAAGGTGAGGGCGTAATGGGCGGCAATGGCGGCATTGGCAAACAGACAAAAACCCATGCCCGTAGTAGGTGTAGCATGGTGCCCTGGGGGACGAGCCAGGACGAAACAGGGTTTTCCGGATTGTAATACCCTATCCACGCCGTCCAACCAGGCATTCACCGCCAATAGGGCTACCTCATAACTTTTGGCAGAAACGGGGGTATCTAAGTCAATTCTGCCACCACCTCTTTTTGCCAGGGAAGCCACGGTTCTGATATAGTCGGCATCGTGGAATTTACTCACCCATAATTCTGCCCTCCCTTCTTTCAGTGGTGTGGGTTGTAGCCATTGCACTTGCTTCAGAGATGGATTTTTCCTCAGACGATTTACTATACTCACCAGTCTTTCTGGGCATTCTGGATGATACAAACCCGTCCTGTGTTGTAGGAATTCCTCTGCGAAAATAATACTAACCATATTCATTCCCCCTTGTCAGTGGTAATCCTCTCTAACAATTCCTCTTCTGTCAACGGTTTGCCTACCAAGTATCCCTGAATTACATCACAATCCAACTCTTCTAGGACTCTTTTTTGGTTTTCCGTTTCTACTCCCTCTGCCACCACTTTCATCCCATATCCTCTTGCCAAGGTAATAATGGCGGCCACCAGGGCCCTATCCTGTTTATTATCGCACAGACCATCCACAAAGGACTTATCTATTTTTATGGAGTCGAAGGGGAATTTTTTCAGGTAACCAAAGGAAGAATAACCGGTGCCAAAATCGTCCAGAGACAGTTTTACTCCTATTTCAGCCAATTGGCTAAGGGTTTTTTCTACTTGTTGCACATCCTGTAATAAAATCGACTCGGTGATTTCCAACTCCAAATAATCAGGGGGAAATTGAGTTTCTTCTAATATTGTCTTTAGCTTGTTAGCGAAATCATCTGTTTGAAACTGTTTAGCAGACACATTCACCGACAGGGTGAGAGGAGGATAGCCGCATTGTAGCCATTTTTTCCCTGTTTCACAAGCTTGTTTTAATACCCATTCGCCAATGGAGATAATCAATCCTGTTTCTTCTGCCAGGGGTATAAATTGACTGGGGGATACAATGCCTAGGATAGGGTGTTGCCATCGCAGTAATACTTCCACTCCCTCAATACGGTTTGTTTTCAAATCTAGTTGGGGTTGGTAGCTGAGGAAGAATTGTCTGTTATTCATTGCTTGATATAGGCTATTTTCTAGCTCAAAAAGAAACATTTTTCGCCAACCCAACCTATTAGTATAAAATTGGTAATTGTCCCTGCCCAAATGCTTGGCCCGATACAATGCCATGTCTGCATTCTTAACTAAAGTTGTCTCATTTGAACCATCTGTTGGGTAAATAGAAATTCCGATGCTACAAGTCACATATATGTTGTGATTGTCTATAAAAAACGGCTGCTTTATTTTGCTAATAATTGCTTCGGCCAAACTTTTCACCGGATGATTATTTTCTCGAAACAGGGCTGACATTTTGCTGTATATTGGCATAAGTACAATAAACTCGTCTCCTCCCCAACGGGCCAAAACACAGTTAGTGGGGAGTATTGTTTTTAGGCGGTATGATATTTGTTGTAGTAGTTTGTCTCCTACGGTATGACTGAGGGTGTCATTCACATTTTTAAATCTATCTACATCGATAAAGAGAATTGCTAATGATACTTTTCCTTCTTCTCCACTCCGCAGGTATTCTTCCAGTTTCTGATAGAAAAATTCTCGGTTAGGCAAGCCCGTAAGGGAGTCATGAATTGCCTGATATTTTAGTTCTCTTTCGTATTTCTTTCTCTCGGTGATATCAAAAGCATAAATTCTTATCACCTTTTCCCGGCAGAGAAAGTGTATATATTCTTCATAAAATAGGCCATTATACTCTATTTCTCTTATGAGCAAATGACTCTGCTGAGGGTCAAGATTATCAGGATAACTAATAGACATTAACAGAGGGTTTTCTTGGGTTTTACCCTCAACTATTTCCTCAAAACAGATTCTGGCGGCAGGATTACAATAAAGCAAATTTCCTTGAGAGTCGAATTCCAAAATGGGATTGGGAGACAGTTCAGGAAAAGAGGCTAAATGTTCTATATTTTGACTATGAAGACGCTCTTTGAGATTTAATTCGGATACAATGAGGGTGTCTTGTAATTTTTCCCTGGTGATGCTAGAGATTTTCTTTATGACATCCGCGGGGGGAGAAGCAGATATATTTTCCCTTTTATAAACCGCCTTATTTTCCTCCGAGCCAAAAACAATAACATCCCCTGTTTTTAGGGTGTGTTGGATTATTTTTTGACCGTTTACAAAAGTGCCATTTTGACTTCTTTTACCCCGCAAATCCCCATCAACAAGAATATAAACTGTCTCCCCATTTTCCGGGGACTCTTTTCGCACTAGAGTGGCGTGCAATCGGGATACAAATGGAGAGTCCAGGAATATAGAATTCTTGGAGTCTCGGCCGATAAAATAAAGCCCATCTGTTAGAATAACAGTATTTTCCTGTTGGTATTTACTGGGGAAAAAAACAAGAAGATGACGACTAACAACTCGTGGCAAGGAATGGCCGCTATCCATGGGGAAATATCATCTACTGCCGCCCACACCATTATAGGTTAGCAAAAATGAACAAACTTATTTTCATTGTGCCCGTTGGTGGCTGTTGAGGAAGGCAGTCATTTCTTCTGGGTTTAAAGGGGCAGTTAGCCAATTACCTTGTATTTCAGCGCAACCCAATTTGACTAATTCTTCAATTTGACTTTTGTCTTCCACCCCCTCGGCAACAATTCTCACATTCTCTAAACCACGGCTAAAAGCCATAATGGCACTCACTAGGGCCTTTTCCTGGGGTTGTGTTAAGAGGGTTTTAATCACAGGACGGTCTATTTTTACTGTAGTAAAGGGGAAACGTTTAAGATAGCCAAAAGAGACATCACTAGTGCCAAAGTCATCCAGGGCTATTCTTATGCCTAAATCCCTTAATTTTTCTAGTGTGGAGAAAACGTCATCCGGGGCTTTTTCTATGGTTTTCTCCTGGATTTCCAACTCTAGGTAGGAGGGGGGTAAGTCCAGTTTTTCTAGGATAGCCTGTAGTTTCTGCACAAAATTGCGTTGTTGCAATTGTTGACTGGAAATGTTAATACAAATGGGTTGGTTTTGCAAATAGCCCTCTTGCCATCTACGGCGTTGTTGACAAGCATTTTCGATTACCCAATCACCGATGGGTACAATCAAACCAGTCTCTTCTGCCATGGGCAAAAACTGTTCGGCACTAATTAATCCCAAATCGGGGTGTTGCCAGCGAAGCAATGCCTCAACCCCTGTGATTTTCCCGATGGTAGTGGAAAGCTGGGGTTGGTAGTACAGACGAAACTCGCCCCGCTCCAAGGCATAACTCAAAAGTCTTTCCAGACGTAGGAAACGGTCTATTTCCGTCTGTCGGCTCACATCTGCAAATTTATAATTATTTCCTCCTGCCTCTTTGCTTTTCTGGAGGGCAGTTTGTGCCTGCTGAATTAAAGACTGTAGGGTTTCCTCTTCTCGTTCTCTTACTGCGATGCCAATATAAACTCTTGTATATATATGTTGATGGTCTAGGAAGAAGGGGGGTTTCAGGGCTTCCAACAGACGACTGCTTACCCTCCCGGCGTCTCTGGCGCTGCGAATTCGGGGCAGAAGACAGGCAAAAACGGCCCCTTCCCAATGGCAAATCACATCTCCCTCTCGTAGACAGGCGCGCAGGCGTTTCCCCACCCCTTCTAATACCTTGGATTTCAGACTGTAATTGAGGGTATCTCTTCCCTCTTCTAAAATCTCCAATTCCAAAAAGATTACTGACAATAGTCCTTTTTGACGACGACTATTGGCTATAGCTGTTTTTAATTGTTCCAAAAATAGTTGCCGGGTGGGCAGGCCAGTTTCTAAATCATATAAACTGTCCTTTTGGATATAGGTTTGTTGCTGAGTTTGTTTATGGGGTGGATATATTGTAAACAGGAGGAGAATTTGGTCTCCATAAGTCAGCCAAGAAATACTAGTTTCTAGACTTACTGGTAGTTTGTTCTTGCCCTTGTACACGAACTCTCTCACAAAATTTTGCTCTTTTTTGCTGGCCAAAATCAGCTCGATTTGCTTATCCAAAACGTTGGTTGTTAAGTCGATTAAGTCGTACAATTTTAGGGAAAACAGTTCCTCAACAGAGTACTCCAATAGGTCTGCTATGGCCTGATTGGCCTCCAGTATTTTCTTATTCTGGGCGTCTACTAGTAAGATTCCGTCCCTGGTCTGGCTGATAAAAAGTCTATACCTTTCTTCTGTTTCTTGTAATTGGGCCTCTATGGCTTTTCTCCTGGTATAATCAAAGACATAACTCCTGATTAGTTTTCTCTCGGGTAAGTAGTGGATATATTGTTCGAAAACTTGCTCCTTGATGTGAACTTCTCGCACAAATAATTTATTGTCTTTCCCTTGAGTGCTATCAATATTTTTCAACAATCCCATGAGGAGGGGGTGGGTGTCAACTGGGGGGTTATTTTTCAACTCTGGAAACTTATTGGTGGCGGCGGGATTGAGATAGGTGATGTTGCCATCCCAGTCTAGTTCAAAAATGGGATTGGGGCTCAATTCTGGGAAGGAGGCCAATTTAGCCACGTCGGCGGCGGGGGTGTTACTTGCCAACGCTACCCCGGCTTCTTCCACATAGCCTTCAGTGGCCACTACTGTCTTTTTGGTACTTTTTTCTAATATTTCTCTTTTTCGTTCAACAGTGGCGGCGGCAACGGAACTAGTGCTTTCTAATTCTGGGGGCTTGACAAAGTCGCCAGCTTGTAGTAGCTGGAGTTGCTCGGGACTGTGAAGGATATAGTAGACTGCCTGGACGTCTTGGCCAAAACTAATGACATCTTCGTGTTTTAACTCTTGTACTAGACATCTTTTGTCGTTAATAAATATTCCATTGGTGCTACGATTGCCCTGTAAATCGCCATCGAGAAGCCAATAGGAATAGGTGCGATTCTTGGTGTCAGTGCGTCGTAGAAGGGTTGCATGGAAGCGGGAGACTTTTTTGGAGGAAAGGACAATCTTATTACGAGGATCTCTACCTATGGAATAATTAGCTTCGTCTAGGACAATGGTGCGTCTGGAACAGTCGTCTTGTACTACCAGTACGTGAATTGCGGGATTTACATCAAATGGATAATCCTTACTCATATTGCCACCGGGGGAAATGGGAAATAAGAGAGTACATGTAGGGGAGGCCAGGGGGGGCGTAAATAAGGCTGTCGTCCTGTTGCCCCTTTTCCTCTAGGATCATTGTAGTTAAAAAGGACAGGAAAGTTTCTTAGTTTTTGGCCTTTTGCCCTTGCATTTTGCAATAGATTGTCTTGAGATAACTAAAATAACATATTTAGAGGGTATATTCGGCTTTTTGGAGGAAGAGTGTGGCCTCTTTGGCGGGGAGGGGACGGGTGATGAGATTGCCCTGGATTTGGTGACAACCCAGTTTTCTGAGCAATTCCACCTGTTCTAGTTTTTCCACTCCCACGGCTACAAGACGAAACTTATAACCCTTAGACAAGACAGCCATGCTCTCCACAAAGGCCTGATGCTGGGGACTAGTTTCTAGTTGACTTATCACAGAGGGGCTGATTTTAACAGTATTAAAGGACACCGTTTGCAGATAAGCCAAGGAAGAATTACCTATGCCAAAGCCGTCATAACAAAGTCTTATTCCCTCCTTTGCCAGCTGATGGAGGGTTTTGTAGGCTGATTCCGTGTCTTGTAGGAGGCAACTTTCTGTTACTTCCAACTCTAGCAATTGGGGGGGCAGTCCAGTTTGTTCGAGAATTTTTAACACCGTCTCGGGGAAATTAGGTTGGAAAAATTGACGGGCGGAGACATTGACTCCAAGGGGCACAGGGGGGATATTTTCTTCCCGCCATTTTTGCATCTGTAAAGTGGCCGTGTGTAGGATCCAAACCCCCAGGGGAAGCATAAGGTCCGTTTCTTCTGTGAGTTTTAAAAAATGCCTCGGGGTGACTTTGCCCAATTCAGGGTGATCCCATCTGAGAAGGGTTTCCAGGCCCGTGAGGTTTTTTGTGTTAATATCAAGCTGCGGTTGGTAACACAGGAAAAACTGTTGTTCCTTGATGGCAGTGCCGAGCAATCCCTCTAGTTTGAGAAGGCCGGCGGCTTTGGGGCTCAAGTAGAAGCCACTGACACCCAGATTAGCCGGCACGTTGTTTTTTGCCTGTTCTAGGGAAATAAGAGCGTTTTTAATGAGTAGAGAGGGGTTGTTGCCATCGATGGGGTAAATCAGCAGACTCAGATTGAGAGCCAACTTGACCGTCTCTTGGGCTACTTCTTTTTGTAAATAATCCTCTACGGTAGTGGAAATCTTTTTGACCACCACAGCGGCTTCTTTTGGCCCACGGAGGCGGGGCAGCAGGGCCATAAACTTGTTATTGTCCCACCTGGCCAGTAAATCTCCTTGCCGTAGACAGGACTTAATAGTCTCCGTCAAATTTTTGAGGGTATTATCTTTTAGCTGAGGGTGGTGTTGACAATATTCTTCCCAATGCAAGACTTCTGCTACCACCATCCCCATCATCTGCTGATACCTGCTGGCTTGAGCTACGGCAATTTGGAGTTGTTCTTCAAACAGTTTCTGGTTGGCGATGTTTAGCAGGGGGTCATGTAGGGCATAATAGCTAGAATACTCGTCTTCTGGTGGGTTCTTTGAAGGGCTTTGTATCACAAAACAAAACATCTCTTTGTTTTGATAGGCGATGAGACTGATGCAGCTGTCCAAACTGATAAGGTTTCCGTCCTTGCGACGATAGAGATATTTAGTTTGTAAATCCTGTTTGGTTTCTAGAATTTTACTCAGGTCCTGATTAAGAGTATTTAAGTCAGTAGCAATGAGGTTATAGAGGGTTAGGTTAGTGATTTCCTCGTGACCGTAGCCCAAAAGACTGAGGAAGGCGGGGTTAGCCTCTGCGAGACGACGACTGGAGGCATATACGAGGAATATTCCCTCACTGGTCATTCTCACAATGGCTCGATAGAGGGCCTGACTTTCCTTCAGTTGAGCCTCTGCTTGTTTCCTTTGGGTGAAGTCATAGATATAACTCCTGATAAGTTTCTTTTCCGAGAGGTAGTGGACGTACTGTTCAAACACCTCATTGCCTATTTTTACCTCCCGTAAAAACAAATTTCCCTGACGGCTGTTAAAATCTTCCAACAAGCCTGCTAGGATAGGGTGTTTTAGTTTTTCCTCAAACAGGGTTTCAAATTTGAGACTGGCAGCCGGGTTAACGTAGGTAATATTACCCTCCCAGTCTAGTTCAATGATGGGGTTAGGACTAAGTTCGGGGAAAGACGCCAATCGTACTAACTCCTGTTGATCTTCCTTATTTTCTTCTTCCCTATTGATGACTGTTTCACTGGACTGACTGTTGAGGGTGACACGGGAAGCAGAAATTTTATCTAAACTTTCCGGGTTGAACAGGTCTATGCCCGCGTTAGCTGGTATTATGTAATAGTGCGCCTTGGCCTCACCGCCGAAACGAATTACGTCTCCGTGTTTCAAATCATGAGAAATGACCGACCTGCCGTTGACAAATAGACCATTAGTGCTTCTTTTTCCTTGCAAATCGCCGTCAATAATCCTATAACAGTAGTGGCTTACCCCGTTTTCGTCTTCTTCTATTCTCCGAATCAGGGTGGCGTGGGTGCGGGATACTTGATAATCGTAGAGGATTATGGGATTGTGGGAGTCTCTGCCAATAGTATAGTTCCCTTCCTCTAAAAATACTATTCTCCTCCCCTTGCGGTCTTCAATTACAAACAGGTGACGGAATTCTTGTGGTTGATTCATTGATATTTTCCCCGAAAGCCTGGCAACTGTCCAGAATGATAAGGATAGCCACTTGCTGCAGGGGCGAACATCCTAGTTGTTCTTTTCCCGTGGCTTCCCCCAATTAGATATTATAATTCACCCAATAATCTGCGATTAAGTGCCTTTTTATATTCTTTTTTCTTCTCCCAAGGACTGTCTCCAAAAAAAAAGAAAAACCCCCATATTCCAGACGCAGAAAGATAGCAGACGGAGGCATGTAAGCTTCTCTACAAGGGCCCATACTTTTCGTAAAAGCTTATACCAATTTCCTCAGCCCTCTTTTAAACCTTCTGACGTCTCCGAAACCTGAAATTAGCAATTATAACCACTATAGCTCTCTTATGCTCATTGTTTCGCCTAATTTCTTCCAATACCTTGCCATAGCTCTGTGAACTGGCCTTCCTTTAAGTGGAGGCTCTTTTCTAGGGATATGTCCCATCAGGAAAGCCTATAGCTATGTTATCTTCCTCATAAGGAATGCACAAGCTAGGCGCACTGTTTCTGATATCTCTGAAAAAAACCCCACTGGCGTCTTGTAGTCTTCTATAGTAGAATCATCTCTATCTTTATTTGAAGCCTTCTTACATGGGTCAAAGAGTACTCCACTTGATACTGTTAATACTTCTGAAGGGGCACAAGACAGAAGTGAAAGTACATGAGTGTGGAGGCAGAAGTAGAACAGTTAGTCTAACCACACCCTATCCCCTTCTGCAATAGGTTTTGTTTTATACTATAATTGGGGGGGACGATAAAGCTAGAGAGCTGATGACAGGTTTAGCCCTAATAAGTGTCTCTGACAAGAGGGGAATAGTAGAGTTAGCTTCTGCCTTGGTAAAGGAGTTTGACTTTAAGATAGTAAGCAGTGGAGGCACAGCCAAAACCCTGGAAGCTGCCGGGATTGCTGTTACCAAAGTGAGTGACTATACGGGCGCCCCTGAAATTTTAGGCGGTAGAGTTAAAACCCTACATCCCCGCATCCATGGAGGCATTCTTGCCAATTTGGACTTGGAATCCCACCGACGCGACTTACAGGAAAATCAAATTACCCCCTTCGATCTGGTGGTAGTAAACCTGTATCCCTTTGAACAAACTGTTGCCCAGGAAAATTGTACCCTAGCAGAGGCCATTGAACAAATAGATATTGGCGGCCCTGCCATGGTTCGGGCTAGTGCTAAAAATTTCCAACATGTTACTATCTTGACCAATCCGGATACCTATCAGGAGTATCTCCAACAGTTAAGGGAAAATGGGGGAAAAACTACCCTAGAATTTCGTCTAGCCAGAGCCATAGAGGCCTTTGAAATGACAGCCAACTACGATTGGGCGATTTGCCGTTATTTTGCCCAAATACGACCAGATTTAGCCAAATTTTACGGCTTGGGCGGTAAGAGAATTGCTACACTCCGTTATGGCGAAAACCCACATCAGAAGGCCA
Source organism: Geminocystis sp. M7585_C2015_104 (assembly GCA_015295805.1). Classification (NCBI taxonomy): domain Bacteria; kingdom Bacillati; phylum Cyanobacteriota; class Cyanophyceae; order Chroococcales; family Geminocystaceae; genus Geminocystis; species Geminocystis sp. M7585_C2015_104. The sequence goes on from DVEF01000012.1 coordinate 38,186, forward strand.
GTTGGTATCAAGTGGGCAAAGAGGCTACGGGATGGGCAAAAGCGGTGCAATTACAGGGAAAAGAATTAAGTTACAACAACCTGGTGGATTTGGAGGCGGCAAGGGCGTTGGTAGCAGAATTCCCTCCCTCCTCCCCCGCGGCGGTTATTGTAAAACATACTAATCCCTGTGGGGTTGCCATGGGAAAAACACTGTTATCTGCCTACGAAAAGGCCTATAACGCCGATTCTGTCTCTGCCTTTGGGGGTATTGTAGCGGTAAATCAGACTCTGGACCAACCTACAGCAGAGGCCATGGCGAAAATTTTTCTGGAATGTATTGTAGCACCCGCCATCACCCCTGAAGCACAAGAGATTCTGGCCAAAAAAGCTAACCTGAGGGTTTTAATCCTACCAGAGTTATCTGTTGGAAATCAGGAGGACATTAAAACCATTGCTGGCGGTTTCCTGGTACAAGATAGTGACATGGCCATGGAATCCCCCAACAGCTGGCAGGTGGTAACGGAAACACAGCCAACCCCACAAGACTTGGAGGAATTGCTATTTGCCTGGCGGGTGGTAAAACATGTAAAGTCCAATGCCATAGTGGTAAGCAGGGATTTTGCCACCCTGGGGGTGGGGGCAGGACAGATGAACCGTGTGGGGGCTGTTAAAATCGCTCTAGAACAGGCAAAAGAGCGCGCCCAAGGGGCTTATCTGGCCAGTGACGCCTTTTTCCCCTTTGATGACTCGGTAAGGGCCGCTGCTGCCGCTGGTATTAGGGCTATTATTCAACCCGGGGGCTCTATCCGTGATGGGGATTCTATCCGGGCCGCCAATGAACTGGGTATTATTATGGTATTCACCGGTGTCCGTCATTTCCGCCATTGATTTCCCCACCCCCTCTTAGAGAGAAGTCCTTATCTCCTAATCCCTACAGTTGTGGCGTCACCTTGTCTACAATTTCCAAACTGCCATCGGGCTTGACCTTCCATACATCATAAACCCCCACCACATCCCCGTTTTCGTCTATGTCTACGTTGCCACTGGCCCCCTGATAGTTGATTTTCTCTCCCTTGCGCAATAATTCTAGGGCTTTACAGGGCTCAGATACCTCAACCCCGTCTGGATTAGCTACTTCTCTTAACTTGCTTTTAATGGCCTCACCGGTGTTTTCGCCGGCTGCCTGAGCCGCCAATATGAGTAATACGGTGGCATCCCAGGTGTGGGGCACAAAGGCGGTTATGGGGGTGTTGTTGGTTTTTTCCGCCCACAGACGCCGGAAGTACTCCAAAGCTTTACCATCAGCACCGGGAACTGTACCCAAAGCACCGGCTATAATGGAGGTGCCTTCTGCTGTCTTGCCCACCTGTCTAGTAAAATCCTCGGAATAAACCCCGTCTGTCAGTAAAACCGTTACCCCCTTTGTCAACCCCTGTTTGAAGGCTGCTTGTAGTAATAGACTCCCTGTTTCCGCATACAAGACAGCCGCTACCGCCTCTGGTTTGTTGGCAAAGGCGGCACTGGCTTCACTGTCAAGGGTTACTGCTTTAGGATCATATCTTACTGGCTTGTCTTTGTTGAGCACCTTACCTCCCAATCCCTCAAAAGCGTTTACGAATTCCTTTTCAAAGGCCACTCCATAGTCATTGTTTATTACAACTGTAGACACATTTTTAAAGCCCTGTTTTTTGGCAAGGGCAGCCAAAGCTCGAGCCTGATAGGTGTCGGGAGGGGCAGTACGAGCCCAAAAACCGTTAAAATCGCCCTTTTTGGCCCTTTGGGTGAAGACTGGGCTGGTGCTACCAGGGGAGATCATCATCACCTTGTTGCGTACGGCGATTTCTAGGGCGGCGGCGGAAACACTGCTGGCAAAGGAGCCCACCACTCCCGCCACTTTGTCTACCTCTGCCAGTTTTGTCATGGCGGCACTGCCGGCCACTGGATCCGTTTGGTCGTCCTCTATAACCAGAGTTACGGGTTGCCCATTAACCCCCCCACAGGCATTCACCGTTTCTACTGCCAGTTGGGCCGCTTTGGGCATGTTTTGGCCGATAGAAGATAAGTCCCCGGTGACGGGCATTAGTGCCCCTATTTTTAACCCTCCCCCACCGGTGGCTGTGTTATTCCCCCCTTGATTGGTGCCAGTATTTGTACCTAACAGGTTGCAACTTGTTATAAGACCCTGACAACCAATCAGTAAAGCTAACAGGAATTTGTTACGGAAAATCCTCACAGACATGGCTAATCTCCTCTCAATTCCTCTTGGATTTTAAGTAATAATATCAATGAACAATCATAAATTGCTAGTCCTACCATTGCCAGGAACAACTACAAATTGTTCCCTAACTCCCCTATTTTATCCAACACCTGTCTTGGGGATAGTTGATTTTTAAACCAGATAATTTGAGGCAATAATTCTTCGGTTTTTATTCCGGCTTTTTCTAGATTTAATCGCTCCGACACAGCAATTAGTAAGTTTTTGACCGAGGCTTTTCGGATTTGATAAAATTTCTTTCGCAGATATTGAGGATGCCAATAACCAATGATTTCCAACAGAAAATAACGACCATCCGGATGGACAATACGAAAGTCGGGAATCATTACTCCCGGGGGAATTGGGACTAATTCTACCTCCCTTTCCAGCCTCCATTCAGTGTTGAGTTTTTTCCACTGGTTGGCAAAGGATTCTTCTATAAGACTGTCGTAGGTTTGATTCTTTGGGTAATGGCTGACTAAACCACAATTGCTGTCTAAGTAAAATTGGAATGTCCCTCCCGTCTTCTTGGTTTTGTCTTTGTGGTGGATTGTGGCTGTCAGTTTCCACTTGCTCACATGAAGAAGGGCAGGTATCATTTTGGCCAAGGCTAGGCCATAACGGGTACTAGGGTTGAACAAACTGGCAGGACCATCTATAGTAATGGTAAAACCAGTCTCGGCGTCTCCCTCCACATAGGACATAAGTTGGAAGAATTTGATATAGCGGAATAGTAATTTATACTCACCGGGGTCGTTCCTATAAGCGTGAATGGTAATGTGGCTAGCGCGGTAAAATATCCCCTGTACCTGGGAAAGATTATAACGATGGATTAAAGTGTCTGGGGAAGGGGGTGAAAATTCTGTTAGAATACGATTCTCCTCCAAGTCGGCGTATAATCCCTCTTCGATTTCCCTTGCTGATACTTGTCTATTTAATTCTTTGGAGAGGGAAAGGGCAACAGATTCTATTACCTGTTGGCGAGAGGAGGGTGTAGGTGGCAGTTGGGAGGCAAGTCTAAAAACCAATTGGCGTAAATAAGAAGGTTTAATAGGGCTAATAATTTCAAAGCGGGAAAAGTGATTTTTTAACAGGTGATTTAGTCCTCTTTTTAGCCGGTAGTCAGGGCTATTTCCTTCCAGGATTGCCAGTCTTTCTTCTAATTCTTTTTGACTTTGACCCACACAACTTTGAAAACAGTCAATGTGTTGTTGTGCCAAGGTTAAAAATTTGCCATCTAGGGGCAGTTTCTTGGGAATCAGACTGTCTCCCTGACGCCGGAAAATCAGTAATTCGCTGGGTAACATCCCTTCCTCCCTGATTTGTTTTATAAATTAAACTAATCTGAGTCAACCGCTAATGTTCATATTGTTAGGACAATTGCTAGTTTTTTGCTAGGCTTTGTGATAAAATGTCATCCCGAGAATCCTGTGAGGAATATTTGGGCTGATGATGAGTTGAAATTTGCTAACCTGAGCAAAATTATTCCCACTATTGTAATCATTCTAAGCAAGAAGAAAAATAAGCCTTTTATGGAGACAAGATGGAAACTATCCTGGCAGACGCTGAGTGTGATGTTGGCATTAACCTTTGGCAGTATAGGGTTTTTTGCCACTATGGTTTTGTTGCGTTTGCCAAGTCACCCCAATTGCAGTAAAATAGCACTCTGGTTCAGTTCCGCTACTAGTAGGATTTATTGTGCCCAGTTAAAAGCGAAAAAAAATACCGTTGAGGATTTGCTAGAAGCTATTGAATTATTGCGAGTATTATCCCCAGAGCACCCACTACGAAATGAAATAAACCGTAATATAGCTCAATGGTCTAATGATATACTGGAACTGGCGGAGGAGAAGTTTCAACAGGGGGATTTGGAAAAGGCTATCGCCATTGCCCGTAAAATTCCAACTGATGTGATAAGTCATGGGCAGGTGGAAGAGAAAATAAAGGGTTGGCGTCGAATCTGGGAAGAAGGGGAAAAAATTGTCCAACAAGTAGAAGCACACCTGCAAGAGGCCCAGTGGAATCAGGCCTTCCTCACCGCCGTCGAACTGTTGAATTTGGACAACGAGTACTGGCAAACCGTAAAATACCAGGAATTGGTGAAAACTATTAACCTGGCTAGGGAGGAAAGTAGAAAATTAGATGGCGCCTATTTGGCTTTACGGCGGGGAGGTTTGGAGAATCTGTTAAAGGTAATTGAAATAGCCTCCACCATCCCAGAAACCAGCTACTCCTACAAAGAGGCAAGTAAACTAATCCAGGAGGCGGAGGAAAAAATTGTGGCCATTGGCGATGAATATATTAATGCATCAGACTGGGACAGTTTGAGTGAATTGGCGGCAAAAATCCCTGAAAAAAGTGGGCTTCATTCCCTGGCCGCCGATTGGAAACTGTTGGCAAGCGCCGGTAAAAATGCTCGTTTGGGAACCGTTTCTGCTTTGGAGTTGGCCATGGCAGAAGTCTCTCAAATACCCAGTGATAGTAGGTTATATCCCAAAATTCAAAACCTAATCGCCATTTGGGATGCCATCAGGGAAGATTTAAGTTATCTGACAGAGGCAGAGGATTTGGCTAAGTCTGGAGAAGTTGCTGACTTGTTGGCAGCTATCACCAAAGCCCAAGCTATTGACAAAGATAACCCCCTATACCAGAAAGCTCAAAAGAAAATTAAACAATGGCAGGAAGAAATACAACTTAAAGAAGATCGTCCCATCCTTGAGGAGGCTAAAAATATTGCCCAGGGAAATAATATTCAGGCTCTACAGACGGCTATCCAACGAGTTAGTCGTATTAGCTCAGAAAGGGCCTTGTACAAGGAAGCTAGAGCCTTAATACGTCAATGGCAACGGAATATAGAAAGACTAGAGGATATCCCTATTTTACAACAGGCCCAGGCTCTAGCGGAGAGCAACAGATATCAGGAGGCCATCCAATTGGCCAGTAGAATTACTAGGGGGAGAGCATTATATCGGGATGCCCAACGCTATATACGTCGTTGGCGTCGGGAGATTAGCGCCCAGGAGGATTTGCGTCTTGCCTATAGTATAGCCCAAAATAATGATCCCCAGTCTCTTCTCCAGGCCATTGAGATTGCCCAAAAAATCCCCAGTAATACCAGTGTTGCCAGTGAGAGTCGTCAGGCTATTGAAATTTGGTCAGAGGAGATTTTAAACAACGCTCGTCGTGTGGCGGAAAGTTATTCCCTCTCTGCCCTAGAAAAAGCCATCGCTATTGCCAACACTATTCCCCCTGGCACCAGTGCCTATGTCAACGCCCAACAACTAATTGAAAATTGGCGCAGGTATCTGTATCCCGGCAATTCCCCCGATTCCCCCCGCTAGGCTCAGGTAATAACGATTGATTACACATATAAAAACCAATCCTCTGCATTCAACTCTAAAAAAGCCTTCCCCCTGTCATCCCATACAATCTTAGTCAAAGAACAAAAAGAAGGGGATATGTCCACCTTGCCTACAAGACTCTCAACTATTCCCGCAACCGTAATGCCATGGCCCACTACCAGTATATGGCCAGAGAATTGTGTTACCAGAAGCTCAGTCATTTTCCTCATCCTAGTCAATACTTCCTCCTCCGTTTCTGGGTAGACGGGGAAAATTTGACTGACATATCTCCAATCTATACGGGGATAGACACCCTCCAACTCTTCCCTTGGATGCAACAGCGGAGGAGAAGTCATCCAATTGGGGTTAAGCCATTCTCCCAATCCTGCCTCTAGGCAAACTTTTAACCCGAGAATCTCCGCAATAATGTGGGCTGTCTGAATTGTACGCAAAAAGGGGGAGGCCAAAATTCTCTCTATTCCCTCTTTTTTTAGTCTTTTGCCCAACTTTTCTGCCTGAATTTTTCCCTTTTCCGACAAAGGTGGGTCATACTTCCGTAGTGCCCGTGTAAACCACTCTGGCTCCACAAAGTCCAGTCTTTCCCCATGTCTTGCCAAATACAGCGTCAGGGACATTATTTTACCACTAGTCTTGTTGCCTTCTTATGCCAATTATTAACTTAGTTTTCGCAGTGTGGACACTATTTGCGCCATTTTGTCAATTTATTTAATTTTTTTTTAAGATTCTTGTCAGAACCATCACGGGAGGAGTAATTGGTTCTAGTCTAAAAATAGGGGGCAAGGGAAAAAGCAAAGAAAAAAAAAATTAAGACAAGGGGTGGTGAGTAATATGAAGAAGTTGTTGTCTTTACTGATACCATTAATTCTAACAGCAATGGTGGCCTTTGCCTTGCCAGTAGTTTTCTTTTCGGCAATGCTGACAACACTGATAGTCTTGGCCTCCCTGCCGGGGGTGGGGAGGTGGTTTGGGGATTTATACGGCGGCGTTTGCCAGTTTTTGGCGGTTTTTGGCGAAGGGGAGGCTATGACAGGTGTATTAGTGATTGCCACCACCTGTGCCCTTGCTGGCTTCTTGTTTGAGTCTTTAAATCTTTACCGGCAAAGTCTTTTGGCTAACACCCCCTATCCGTGGCAGAAACTGAAGACTGTGGACCTTATGAATAGACTAATATGTGGGCGGAGAGTCTATTGATTAAATTGTAATACTGGGTTCTACTCTTTCCCTGAAGACTAGTTGTCCATTTTCAGGGGTGAGGGTTTGGAAGAAGAAGTCTGACACCTCGTTGTTTTCATCAGCCACCAAAACTCTTGCCACATGCCCTTCCAACATCAGTTTATGTCGCTCACAGTCTTGGTAGGCGTATATGATCAGAATGTCCCCTGGTTGACACAGCAAGGCGGCGCCACCATTAGGGCAAATTTCCCTGCTACCCCTTGGCGCAGGTATGGCATAGGTTGACCAACGTTGGGCATTATTTAGATTGACTATTTCCAATTCTTGTAGGGGCAGAATCCCCACCTTTTCCATCAACTCCGCATCGATGGATATGCTGCCAATGTAGTCTACATTGGCCGAAGTTACCCGCACTCGATGTAACTTGGCGCACATTAATCTTACGGTATTCATACCTAGCGTGCTACTGCCAAAACCAAATATTCCAGCATTAGACAAACAATCAAATTATAAGCCACCAGGGCAGGGAGAATTGTAGGGGCGCTGGTTGCATCCCTCCCCTCAAGTCTAACAATTCTACTAGGACAAGATACACCAGCCCCAGAAAAATGGAAATAGCCCCTGTTATAATTGCCACCAATTTTTTTCTCTCCATGGAAATTTAAGGCCTCAATAGTCTGGAAAATTTACTGTTTGTAATTATAGCCTTATTTTTCCCAGTAAAGCTATTAGTATTACACATTTTTTTCCCGGGTAACTTGTTGAACGTTCCGGGGAACAGATTGGGGCTGAAAACCAGAGCCTATGGGGCTTGATAAAAAATGTAAAATATTTATTAAGAGTAATTACAGTTGGCCCGCCTTCACCCCTTAAATAGCATTAAAATAAAAGAGGAAGACTGCTTTCCTGTCGGGTTTCTCTGTGAGAATATTACTCCCAGAGAGTCGCGCTGTGTGGGTCAATTATTGAGTGGATTACCAAGGATAAACAGATGAAAGTCAGCTACCTGTTGAGGTTTTACGAAAGAGGGATTAGGGAGTTTCAGGGGGTTAACTTACAGTCTGCCGACTTGTCTGGAGTGGTGTTGGTGGCAGTAGACTTCAGCAGGTCGAATCTGATGGGAGTGAATTTTGCAAGGGCCTTTTTGACCAAGTCCAACTTTTCCTCTGCTGCCTGCAACTGGGCTAATTTCACCTATGGTAAACTGAGTGAGGCCCTATTCAACGGTGCCGACTTGACGAAGGCCAATTTTACTGGCGCCTTTATGGTGAAGGCACAACTGATTGGCAGTCATCTCAGTGGCGCAAATCTAAGTCATAGCAATCTCAGAGGTGGGAATCTGATGGGTGCAAATTTGTGTGGTGCTATTCTCTATCGTGTCAACCTGAGGGAGGCCATTGTTAGGGATTGTAATCTGCAATGGAGTAACTTCCAGGAAGCTAGACTAAGCAAGGCAGATATGAGTGGCAGTAATGCCTATCAGGCTAATTTTACCCGCTCTTTCATGAAAGAGGTCAACCTCAGCTATAGTAATCTCAATGAGGCAAACCTGTATGGTGCTAAGTTGAATCAGGCAAATTTGCGGGGTGCCAATCTTCAAAGGGCGAATTTAAGGGAAGCTAAACTAGTGGGCGCCGATTTACGGGGTGCGGATTTGCGCGGTGCATATCTTCAAAATGCCGACTTACAGATGGCGAATCTAGAAGGGGCAATTTTAACCCGGGCCAACCTTGCCGGTGCCAATCTTGCCGGCGCGAATCTGACGCACACAAATCTCAAAAACAGCCACTTGGATCATACCATTATTCCAGAAGCCATTGCCAGGATGTTGGGACTAGATTTTACCACCCATACTATTGGCACTACGCCATGAAGTGAAGAGCAATAGCCGCCAACAGCATCACACCAATACCCGCTAGGGATGCTAGGGGTTTTTGAATACTCCCCACCAGCCAGGAGGGGAAAGTGGTCTTGTAACAAATTAATTTACAACTATCTATATAGGCCAAAGCAAAAACCCAACCCCCGTGTAAGCCAATGGCCATGCCCAATAGATTGTCATCTACACTACGGGCATAACACAAAACCATTCCCAACAACCATAATCCTGGCAATTGGGGTATAGTGTTTTCCCTTTCCCAAATCAGATGTAGGATAGCAAAAAGAAAACTGGAGATGGTGGCGGCTACACCCCGGCTATAATCTTGCCAAAGCCAGTAGAGGAAAAGGCCACGGAAAACAGACTCCTCCGCCACAGCGACAAAAAGGCTGACTGCCGCCAGAAAGATGGTTGTTTGGAGGCTAAGGGGGTTAGAGGGGGAAAAACGGAGTAGGCCTAAACCCCATTCCCACAGATACACTAGGGACAGGCTGGCAATAGCCAAAACATAACCAGATAGGATAGACTGGAAAAGTCCAGCATCTAGGACTATTCCTATCTGTGTGAGAGTTGTCCCCTTCAGTCCCAACTGCCAGATTAGAAAAGGAGTAAGGGAATAGAGGGGAAACAGTAGTATTAGTTTTTTTTGAGGGTTTTTGTTTGGCGCGGCTGTCTGCCATTTCCCCCAGCTTACAATAGCCAGGGCGATGGGCAACCAGATAACCGCCCAAATTATTAAAAAAAAGGCTATCCTGACGAGGGAATGGAGGCTAGTGCCTGAGGTGCTCATTATTTGTCATTTTTCACTGTCCCCCCCGATTTTAGGCCTTTTTGGTCCCAGAGAAGGGGATTAATTTATTTTTGTTTTTCTTTTTCGTCTTCATCTTTTTCGATTTGACGGAGATGAATGTGTTTATAGCCCAGTTTTATTTCAAATTCATCTCCCGGCTTCAACCCCATTTTCTCGGTATAGCTTGAACCGATGACTATTTGTCCATTTTTGTGGACACTGACGCGGTAGGTAGCCTCTCTCCCCCGTCCGTCCTTAGTTTTTTCCGGATCGAGGGGCACCCCTTTGGCCGCCAATACTGCATCATAAAAGGCTGTCAAATTGACTCGCTCTTTTCCGTTTTTTCCGATGGTATAATAGCCGCATTCCTTTGCCCTTTGACGACGGGGCACATCCGCCAGCTCTTTTACTTTTTGCAACAGTTCCTTCCCTGTCAAAGGAGTGGGGTTCACTTGGCTCATATTTTTTCTCTCTTACTTCTGATTTTTTTTTTCTTTCCATATTTTATCATAACAAAAAACGGTCATTAAATCATCCTATTATAGAAAATTTCTGGAGGATTATTGATAATTTACCTTGGGAAGTTGTGGGTTTCTGGGAATAACTTGTCCGAGAATTGAGCCAAACAGTAAAGTGGCGACGGGGAAGGGGAATTACAGTGGCAAATAACAGCGTTTTACAAAACTTAAGCAAAACTCCCTTGTCAGGAAGCCCTTCTGGTAAGACAATAGAAATAACTATGGGAATAACAGCACCCTGACTATGAAAGTCACCTTTAAAATTCTCCGCAGCCAGCCTAATTTTCCCCCCAAATTCCAGTTTTATACCCTAGAGGTAGAAAGGGGCAATACCATTTTAGAATGTCTTAACAGGATAAAGTGGGAGATGGATGGCACTTTAGCTTTCCGCAAGAATTGCCGGAATACCATCTGTGGCAGTTGTGCTATGAAAATCAATGGCCGTGCGGCTTTGGCTTGTAAGGAAAATGTGGGGGGGGAACTAGAAAAACTCGGTTTTACTGAGGGGGAAAAGCCTCCCGTCTTCGAGATTTGCCCCTTGAATAACCTGCCCGTGTTGAAGGATTTAGTAGTGGATATGGACAACTTTTGGCAGGACCTAGAAAAGATTGAGCCATATGTGGTTACGGATAAAATACAAACCCCGGAAAGAGAATTTTTGCAAACACCAGAAGAGCGAAAACTCCTAAACGACACGAGTAATTGTATCATGTGTGGTGCTTGTTATTCCGAGTGCAATGCCAAAGAAGTCAATCCTCTTTTTGTTGGCCCCCATGCCCTGGCAAAAAGTTATCGTTTGTTGGTAGACTCCCGTGATAACATAACAGAAAACCGTTTGGAAAAATATAATGAGCTTGCCGGCGTCTGGGGTTGTACTCGTTGTTATTTCTGTAATGAAGTATGCCCCATGGGGGTAGCGCCTCTCACGCAAATCACCAAAATTAAACAGCTAATTCTCCAGAAAAAAGATGCCAATTCCTATGCCCCCACCCGTCACCGAAAAGTATTAGTGGAAATGGTAAAACAGGGGGGATGGATTGACGAGCGTCGTTTTGCCATCACCGTAGTTAGCAACTATTTTCGGGACTTAAAAGCACTATTAGGTATTATCCCCCTTGGGTTAAGGATGATTTTGGCCGGCAAATTCCCTTTTACCTTTCACCCCTCCCAGGGGGTTTCCCAAATAAAAGCCCTCATCCAGGAGATTCAACGGCAAACCCATGGCATATAGTTAGGCTTCGGATTTTTTCATCAGTTGGAGGTAATAGCTAGCAGTTTCAGCCACCTGGGGATGGGAATCCCTAGCCAAAAATTGAAGGGCGGAGATGGCCTTCTCGTTATGGGGAAAATTGCTTAAAGACTCCGCCAATCGCTGACGCATCAACCAGTCTGGCGAAGCCACAAACTCCAGGATGTCGTTGAGACAGTCTTCTGCCCTTATTTCCCCTAACGCGGCTATAGCTGCCTGTTGTAGTACTGGCTCTTCGCTTCGTAGCGCCTCCAGCAGTAGATTCTTGGCGCGGATGTCACCCAGATTGCCCAGGGAAACGGCGGCACTGAATCTCACCAGCCATTGGGTATCCTCGTAGAAAGCACGGGCTAAGGGCTCAAAGGCGCGAATGTCATTCAAATATCCCAGTGCCCCTGCCGCGTCAGCACGAATCCCATAATCTGGATCTGTCTCCAACAACGAAACTAGAATTGGCAGTGACTCCTCTGTTTTTTTCACCCCCAGGGCGAATATTGCCATTGAACGCACTGGTAACATCTCATCATACAAAACTTTTTTAATAAGGGGCACTGCCTTCTCCGCCGGCACATCCTTTAGGGCGGCCAATGCCAAAAGACGATCCTTTGAATTACTACTTTCCAGTTGGCGCTCTATTTCTTTTAGGTCTACTTGACTCATGATTTTACTAATATTTCCCAATTGTCCTCATTATAGATTATTTGTTAGGACTTTGTTGCTGCCAAATATTTGTCACCACGGGTTATTTTTTCAGTAATTAGCATTGTGTTTCCTCCATTGTGCTCAGGAAAATAGCTATGTTTTTGATGAGCTCTGAAAATCCCTGCAGAATCAGCAAAGCGGGGCCCACAATGATTAATGTTTTAATGGGATAACGGGGCAGGCCCCCTTCGTCTGCAGATACTTCTCCCGTCTGCCATGAGCTCAATACATATTGCCAGGAAAAGTAGATAATTACCCCGCAAAAAGGGAATAGAAATAATACCACCCCCAGGATGTTAATTAGGGCCTTTAGCTTGGGAGAAAAATCTTTATAAAACACATCTACCCGCACGTGACTGTTATTTTTTAGTGCGTAGGCTGCCCCCATAAAAAACACAATATCAAACAGATACCACTGCAATTCAATTAGGCCATTAGAGCTTAAATTCTGACCAATTATTTTCCCTAAATATCTCCCAATTACATTCCACACCCCTAAAACCACCATTAAAAAAACCATACCGGCACTGGCAACCCCACACCAATGGCTCATGGTGTCAATAATTTGGGATATTTTTAGTACAGTCCTCATTTTCCCAAAACCTACCTATTAGCCACTACTAGACTCCACTTTTACCCGAAAAGCACGAGCTGATGGGAAATTATTATACACTTCTTCAAACAGATTTTTATCATAATTCCCCAGAAGATACATTTGATTGAAGTTGGACTTAAAAACTGACTCCGGGACAACATAAACCCCCATAATATTCCCTTGCACCCCAATTACTTCTATGGTCATTTCAGACTTATTTTTGGAATATTCCTTCTTATAAACCACGTGTCCCCTGTCAGATATAATAAACCTCTTAATGCTGTCCCTGTTGTTAATTAAACCCTTTTCTATGTCCACTGTGTAGTCTTGACATTTCAAAATTTTGCCGTCAAAATGCCCACAGTCTAGTCGCCGATATTCCTCTATATTAGACACTTTCCTTTCAAAATCCCAATTTCCAAAAAGGGCAAAGGCATAATACTTATCAATCATATCCCTTGTATATAAAACAATAATATTCTTATTCAGGGGCTTTAAGGGAGAGTTCATTATTTTTTCTACCACTTTGTTAGCCGTCTTTCCATCTGTCATCAAACTGTCAATACCCTGAAAATGATAATTATCAATAGCGCTTATAATAGAATACATTTTTTTCTGGTCATCAAGTACAAGGGCTTTTGCCACAAAATAAGTCCTTATCCCACCATTGAAGCCACCGTCATGGTATACTGCAAATTCTCCCACGTCCATCAGGGGATAACCAAAATCCCACCACGTAAATACCGGAGAATTTTTTGGTACTATTTCTTTCAAATCTAAAAAACTGTTCATAATATCCAGAGGTATAAAAGGGGGTGGAGCTTCATAATATGCAGTTATTTTATGGGCGGAGAGGAAGAAGGCTATGAAAATAATTGCCGGAAAAATTAAATCAACTGTTCTCTTTTTCCAGTTAGCAATCCCTCCTATTGTGTAAACTGCTATAAACAACAAATAGCCCACTCCTACCCATACAAGAGGGGCAAGATAAATGGCAAATCTGCTTCCCGACACAAAGGCCAATCCCCCCAAAACCAACAAGGGAATCAGGGGAATCATTTGTTTGAACTTCAACACAAAAACTATTAATATTCCTACAATCCCAGCTATAGCTAAATATTTGTTACCAGCCAATAAATTTAGGACATACGTAGTAGGAGTTTTTTGTGATTCGGATATGGTAGTCTTTATATTTGGCCATGCTACCCCGGCCACTTCTACTACCTGTCCATGAAGGTATCCAGAGAAGATAAAATACAGGATATTTCTCAATCCCTGGTGGAAATAATAGGGATTGCAAAAGAGTACATAAATGGAAACCAAAACGACAATTTCTTTTATTTTGAATCTGTTAACTAACAGATGTAAAACAAGAAGGAATGCATATACAACGGCAAATCCTGGTTTTTCATACCACCAGGAAAACAACCACATTCCCAGCCCGGCAATGGCGGCACACAAATATTGATATCTCTTGCGCCTCGCCTCGGTAATTAACAGGAAAAAAAGCCCAACAAAAATTGGAAAAAACAAATTTAAAGCGTCCGTATCTACATAACCATTGGCAGTTCTAGTATTGTAGGCATAGGTGAAAGTTCCAAATAATCCTCCGGCAATTCCCACACTCTCCAAACCGATTTTGTAAAAATATACTGCTAATGGTACAATGAAAAGACTGGACAGAATGGGAATTAAATAAATTCCAGCTCGGTAGACATCTCCATTAAAAAAATTGCCAAATTTGCCTAATAGATGTACTAACATATTGGGTCGCTCCGTAAAATAAATATTATTATCTGGGTAATTCCTTAGGGCATCTATTCTACCCTTACCAAAATTGCCCTTATTGTATTCCTTTGCCAATCTTGTCCAGTGATAAGAATCTAGAGTCGCCATGGGGATTCTTCCATCCCTGGGGTAAATTATTTCCCTGTCTTTATTCCACATGGCAAATTGCCAATATCTCTGAAATGTCGACAATTCAAAAGCCAGGGTGGTGAATAGGATAAAAATGACAACAGACGCGGTGATTTTCCTTTTCATACAGTCTTCCCGTTTTTGATATTCCTACTGATGTCATGTTTGTTAGTATTCTACCCATTGAAATTGCTTTCAACATAGCCTCTCAAAGAAACTTAAACTTTCAACCGTTATCTTTTTGTCACCTAAAATTTGGTTAATTTTTTTCGAAATATCTCCAAAAATTATTGACAATGATTCAAAATTTGCCTTATAATCATCGAAAGCAAAACCAGAAAATAAATAGGGAAAAATCATGATACCCCTGCGGTTAAAGCTAAAAAACTTTTTGAGCTATAAGGAAGCGGAATTAAACTTCGAGGGGTTGCACACCGCCTGCATCTGCGGAGCAAATGGGGCGGGAAAATCATCTCTGTTAGAGGCCATTACCTGGGCAATTTGGGGCAAAACCCGTGCCAGTAGTGATGATGATTTAGTCCACTTGGGGGAAACAGAAACTAGGGTAGATTTTGAATTTTTTTACAACCAAAAACAGTATCGTATTATTCGCATTAGAAACAAAAGTAAGAGTAGCGCTTTAGATTTTCAGCTTTTCAATGGCCAGGAGTATAAATCTATCGCCGGCAGTGGAATTAGAGAAACCCAAGATAAGATTTCTCAGTGTTTAAAAATTGACTATGACACCTTTATAAACTCCGCCTATATCAGACAAGGTAGGGCCGACGAATTCATGCTACTCACCCCTGCACAGCGGAAAGAAGTATTGGCAGATTTGCTAAAACTTGAATCCTATGAAAAACTAGCAGAAGATGCCAAAAACCTTGCCAGAGAATTCAAAGTTAGGGCGGAAGAAATTAAGAAGAAAATAGAAGAAAATCAAGAAAGAATCTCCCAAAAGCCTAGCCTATTCTGGGAGTTAGAGCACCTAGAAAGAGAATTGAATTCCAGGCAGAAACTACAAGGAGAAATTAAGGCAAATCTTGAAAACCTCAGGAGATTAAACGACCAACGTCTGGAATTACTGAAGAGAAAAGAATGGCAGGAGGGGCAACTGGCAAGGTTATTCGCCCGCCTGGAATATCTGGAAAATGAAAAGAAAAAATTGGCAGAGGAGTTAGAAAAATTACAACAGATATTAGCGCGAGAAGCAGAAATTGTATCCGCTTATCGTCATTGGCAATTGCTGACGGAAAAAAATGATGAACTTAATCAAAAACTTCATAGGTATCAGCAGTTAAGAGAAAGCATACAATACCTGGAGAGTCAATTAAATAAGGAAAAAGAAAGGCTCAAAATATCTTTGGAAAGGGAAAAAGCCAATCTGGACAATCTATCCCTCAGAGAGGAAGAATTAAGACAAACTATCAGCAAGTACCCCAACTTAGATAAAGAGTTAGAAAAACTAAGGGCTTGTCGCCAACAACTGGCCATTCTTGAATCCATCCAAGAAGAGGCACATAACTTGTTACAAAAAAAATACGCTTTAGAAAAAGAGGTGGAAAGAGAAAAGGCGCTCCTTATTGCCAGGCTGGAAAATCTACAAAAAGAGTATAATAATATCCAGAAAGAATTGCAAGAAATCCTACCCCTAAGAAGACGTTTTTTTCAACTGGAACAGGACCTAACCAACTGCCGAAATATTAGAAATTATCAGAAACGTGTTCAGGAGAAGGGAGACGAGAAAAAGATTATTATAAGTCAGCTATTAAACCGGCAAACGGATTTAGAGACCCAATTGACAAAGTTGACAGAGAAATTGAACACTCTCCAGGAAAAACATGCAATTTGCCCCCTTTGTGAGAGAGAATTAGACGAAAGTCACCTGCAATATGTTGTTGCCAAAACCCGGATGGAATACAAACAGCTTGAATTAGAATTATGGAATTGTAAAGCCCAAATTGTGGAAGCAGAAAGGGAGTTGGAAAACCTAAGGAAAGAATATGGGGAATTGAATCAAAAGCTCGCTCAAGAAGAACACTGGAGAAAGGAGTATGCTTTCCTTGAAAATAGGTTAGATTATGGAGAGGAACTCTCAACCAGACTCGAGGAGTTACAAGAAGAAATAAATGCTATTATGTCTCGGCTAGAAAATGGTGATTATGCCTCCCTTCAACGTCAGAAAATCCTAGAGATAGAACAAAAAATTAGAGAATTAAACTACAGTGAAGAAAACCACGCCATTCTGAGAAAAGAAGAGGCGGCCTTGCGTTGGGCGGAGACCCAAGAAACTAGATTAAAGGAGGCTCAAAACGAATTGGAAAAAATTGGCCAGCAAAAAGAATACATCAGCCAAAAGATAAGGGATATTACTGAAGAATTATCTACAATTGCTCGTGATTCCGAAATCCAGAGAAAATTGCAACACATACAACAAGAATTGGCAGAGATAAACTATGATTCTAGGGAACACCAACAGGTGGTTGAAACCCTGAGGGAACTGCAGCAATATCAACAGTTATATGCAGACTTATTCCAGGCCCAGAAAAACAAACCTCACCTTGAAAACCAGATAATACAAATTACGGAAAATTCAAAAGAATACCAGGAAGAAAAAAACAAAATAATAGCAGAGTTAGAAGAGACAAAACAACAACTGTCCTCCCTGAAAGATTATGGTGAACAACTGACACAACTGGAGGAAGAAGCAAAATCCTGCCAGGAGAAAATCCAAGAATTATTAATGAAAAAGGGAAGGTTAGAACAATCATTAGCTATGATACAGACTCAGGAAGAAGAGGTAAAACAACTGGAAAAACAACTAAAAGAGACACAAAAACAACACCGCATCCACGAGGAGTTGGGGATAGCCTTTGGCAAAAATGGGATCCAGTCTTTAATGATTGAAAATATACTGCCATTGATTGAGAATGAAGCTAATCGCATTTTAAATAATCTCACCGGCAATCAGTTGAGTGTAAAATTCGTAACCCAGAAACAGACAAAATCAGGGAGGGGAAAAAATTCAAATCCTAGAGATACCCTAGATATTATCATTGCTGACAACCAGGGCACAAGAGCCTATGAGACTTATTCGGGGGGAGAAGCCTTCAGGGTCAATTTTGCCATTCGCCTAGCATTATCCCGTATCTTAGCCCAAAGGGCAGGCACACCCCTCCAAATGTTAATCATAGATGAGGGTTTTGGTAGTCAGGATGCAGAGGGATGTGAACGTCTCATTGCCGCCATCAATGCCGTCGCCCCCGAATTCGCCTGTATTCTCACAGTAACCCATATCAGCCAATTCAAAGAGGCTTTTCAAACTAAAATAGAAGTGTATAAAACCCCCGAAGGCTCAAAAATTAGACTCGTAGGCTGAGCCTTGACGAGGGGGTAGAGAATGTGTTACAATGGGGAGATGTGTTGCACCTCTGGAGAGATGGCCGAGTGGTTGAAGGCGCAGCACTGGAAATGCTGTTTGGGGGAAACCTCAACGAGGGTTCGAATCCCTCTCTCTCCGCTTCCTTAGCCCACTGCCGCCCCAGCCCCTACATTACATTGAATAGTCTTAACATCTAACACTATCTCCGCCCTAGCTTGTCTCTGCCGCCCTGAATACAACAAAGTGCAAGAATAATAAGAATGCAATAAACCTTTTGCCTTTTCCCCCGTCAGTCAAAATCATTGGGGGAAATCATTAGCAGTTGTTAATAGGTTAAGCTGATTTCATGTGCATTCTGTCAAAAGGGCCTTGTAGTGTAACCAGGGTGAATTTCTTGGGTGAAGACAGTTGTTTGTCCCCACTTAAGAACATCGGTGGTAAGATCTCAAGAAGGTAAACCGTATTCTTGGAGTCCTAATCGTAGCCAGTGGTGGAAATACCCCTAGACTATTATCGTATTCTGGGCATTCCTCTCGAGGCCGAACCAGAATTGATTAAACAAGCCTATGAGGATCGTTCTGTTCAACTGCCCCACCAGGACTATAGTATCATAGCCCAGTCCTCCCGGAAAAATTTGTTAAAAGTCGCCTACGATACTCTATCTAACCCAGAATCCCGTTTACAGTATAACGCTTCTCTTTTCGCCCAGGAGGAAGAAGAAAAAAAGGAAATATCCCTTGAGATTGACAATAGTCTCTTTCTAGGGGCACTAATCATTCTTTTAGAGTTGGGGGAATACGAGTTGGTGTTAAATCTGAGCCAACCCTATCTCAATAATAAGGGGAAACTGGATCAATTAACGAACCAGGTTGAACAGATTAGCCTTGTTTGGCAGGATTTAATTCTCACTGTGGTATTGGCTCATCTAGAATTAGCAAGAGAAAAATGGCAAGAAAGGGAATATAATCTAGCCGCCGAATATCTCCAATACTCCCACGATTTGCTGGTAAAAGAGGATTTATTCCCCCATCTTAGAAAAGAAATTAAACAGGATTTAGGGAAATTAAAACCTTACCGCGTAATTGAGCTGCTTACAAAGGAAGATGCCTCCTCAGATCCGAAAGATAGGGAAAAGGCCCTTAATCTCCTTCGGGAGATGTTTAACCGCAGAGGAGGGTTTGAAAATACAAGCGTGGACGAGTGCGGTTTAGATGGGGAGGCATTTCTCCGGTTTATTCAGCAAATTCGCGTTTATTTAACCGCAGAAGAACAACAAAAATTGTTTGAAGCGGAGGCAAAACGCCCCTCCACCGCTGCCACCTACCTTTTTGCCTATGCCTGTATTGCCAGGGGATTTGCAGAAAGAAAACCAGAATTGATTATCAAGGCTAAAAATAGTCTTATCCCCCTCACCATTCATCAAGACGTCTATCTTGAACAGTCTATCTGTGCTCTCCTTTTAGGTCAAACTACAGAAGCAGAATTTTCTCTGGGCCAAAGCAAGGAAAAAGAAGCTATTGAATACATAAAAACTCTTTCCGCCTCCTCCCCCGACTTACTCCCCGGTTTGTGTCGTTATACCGAAGAGTGGTTGAAAACAGAAGTATTCCCCCAGTTTCTCGACTTGAAAGACGCTAATCCTTCCCTCGACGCCTATTTTGACGATCCAAGAGTACAAAGCTACCTAGAAAGCCTTTCCCAGCCATCATTGCCAGAAACAGAATCCTCCTTTCCAGACAATTTTACCGTCTCTTTGCCTCAGATGGAAACAGAAAATTATGATACTACTGACCAAAAACCGGAAATACAACAACCCACTTTCCCTGCCTCTCCACGGGAAGAAGAGGTGGAAGAGAAAGAAGAATTAATCGGCTTTAGCGACTTGTTGGAAGCAGAAATGGAGACCTCCCCACCACAGCCTACCGTCTCCAGCAACACTGACAAGAAGACTAATCCCCGACCTTCTCATCCTTCTTCTGCCAAAAAACCGGTTAAGAGGCCCCATCGCGATGCCCTCCTTCCCTTTTTTATACCCCTAGCAGCCATTCTCTGTGCTACTTCTGTAGCCTTTCTTGTACTCAAGGTCCTATTCCCAAAACAACAAGAAAACCTAAATATACCCCTGTCTGAGCCTTTAATCGATTTGCCACAGAAGGAAACAGATCCGGTAAAGGAAAATCTCCAAGTACAATTATCCCAGGAAGACGCCGCCGCCATTATCAACAACTGGCTGGTTGCCAAACAAAAGGCCACTGGCCCAGAATATGATACAACTGCCCTTGATCAGGTTTTAACGGACTCCTTGGCCGCCGTCTGGAAAGCCAATGCCAACAGCCTCCGTCGCCTCAATGCCTATCGTCGTTATGAGCATAAAATTAAAGTCCTTTCCGCTCAAACTAACCCTCAGAATAATACAGAAGCCATCGTTCAGGCAGAGGTTTTTGAAAGGTCTCAGTACTATCAAAATGGTGCTCTCAACCCAAGACTTTCCTACGAAGAAAAACTGTTAGTCCAATACAATCTTGTAAGGGAAGGTCAACGATGGCTCATTAGAGACCTAAAAATTCTCTCCAGCCGTTAGTTAGTTGTTGTTGTTTTTTGGAAAAAGTCTTTCCTATTTTTAACCCGTGATATAATGCTTGTGAGAGGGCATAAGAGGGGTTGGAATGTTCAAAAAAATAGTAAGCCTGTTGGGTTTTTTTCTCCTGACAAACCCTTTATACCTTCCCAGAGCGTTGGCAGGGGTAGTGTCAGCACGCATCGACGGCGAAAATCCTTCAGCAACTGTGTCCAAAAATAACATAAAAGTCGATTTGTATGCCCAAAAAAGGAAGGGAAAAGAGGGGGAATTTGTTGTAAGTAAAGTCAGCGTATTTGAGAGGGAGAATAAGGTTTTGGAACTGGAAGGGGCTGAATCTTTCTTCCCCATGGCCCAGGTGCAAATAGCTGAAATGGATAAAAGCAACACCACTCCCGAAATCATTTTCGAATCTTACACGGGGGGAGCTCATTGTTGCGCTGAACTCTTTATTTTAACTAAGCAAAATGGTAAATGGAAAGTGATAGAGGGAGGTGTTTTTGATGGAGGCCCTAGAGGAGTTTCTGATGTTGACAAAAATGGAATTTATGAATACGTCACCATAGACAATAGCTTTCTCTATACCTTTGCCAGTTATGCAGAATCCGTTGCCCCACCACAAATCTGGAGCATTCAATCCGGCAAATTAATCAATGCAACTAAACAACCACAATATGGTCCCTGGCTTAAAAATGAACTCAATAAACTGTGGCAACAAAGGGGGAGAGATTCCAAAAATAACAACGCCTTTTGGGCAGCCTATGTCGCCTGGAAAGCCCTCCTGGGAGAAGAGGTAGCTGCCTGGCAATTGATGCTAAAAAACTATAACAAAAACGAAAATTATTGTTTAGACAAAGGGGAAGGTTATTGGATTTATGACAGGTGTAAAAACAAGGTAAAATTCCCACAGGCCCTCCTGGTTTTTCTGAGAGAAAATGGATATCTAAACAACGAGTCAGTGCGAAGAATATCTACAATTAAGTGAACAATGGAAGAGGGGCTTACAATATAGTAGAAAACGTATCAGAAAATTGTGGGGGTTGGGTTTTTTATTTTTGGCCGCCCCTCCACCCCTGACATCCTGGCCTATCCTATTCTAACATAGGACACGTATAAATATTTGTACATCGGTTGAGGCAAGAAGAATACAAAAGGAGTACTATTGTTTGAGGGGATAT
This sequence comes from Geminocystis sp. M7585_C2015_104, assembly GCA_015295805.1. Lineage (NCBI taxonomy): Bacteria > Bacillati > Cyanobacteriota > Cyanophyceae > Chroococcales > Geminocystaceae > Geminocystis > Geminocystis sp. M7585_C2015_104. The sequence goes on from DVEF01000012.1 coordinate 59,744, forward strand.
GAAAAAAGTATTAGTGGGATTGTCAGGGGGAGTAGATAGTTCGGTGACTGCCGCTATTCTCCAAAAACAGGGTTATCATGTGGAGGGGGTTACCCTCTGGCTAATGAAGGGAAAAGGCCAATGTTGTTCAGAAGGCATGTTAGATGCCGCAATTGTATGTGAACAGTTGGGCATAAAACACCATGTAGTAGATGTTAGGGATATATTTCAAAATAACATTGTGGACTACCTTATTGAGGGATATTCTAAAGGCATCACCCCCCTCCCTTGCTCTCAGTGCAACCGTACAGTAAAATTCCCGCCTATGTTGGAATTCGCTCGGAGTCTGGGGTTGGAATATGTAGCTACGGGACACTATGCCAGAGTAGTTTACAACCCCTCTCTCCAACGTTATCAACTATTAAGAGCCATTGATGCTAAAAAAGACCAATCCTACTTTCTCTACGATTTGCCCCAAGAGATTCTACCCTATCTTATCTTCCCCCTGGGCAGTCAAACTAAGGCAGAAACTAGGGCATTGGCCGCACAGTTCAAACTCAAAACCGCCCAAAAACCAGAAAGCCAAGACCTTTGCCTTATTGAAACTCACGGTAGTATGAAAGAATTTCTGGAAAAGTACATAAAACCGAAACCAGGGGAAATAGTGGACTTACAGGGAAGAGTATTGGGCACCCATCAAGGTATTCACAACTATACTATAGGACAAAGAAGGGGTCTGGGTATACCCTATTGTGAACCCCTCTATGTGGTTGAATTGGACCCTATAATGAATAGGGTGGTGGTGGCAACTCGTAGTCAGGCTGGAAAACAAGAGTGTTATGTGGAGAGAGTAAACTGGTTGTCTATCCCCCAACCGGCTAACCCCATCAAGGCAGAGGTGAAAATACGTTATCAGGCCCCTCCTCAAACCGCTACCGTCATCCCATTAGAGGATAATAGGGTAAAACTGGTATTCGATGAACCACAATTTGGTATTACCCCTGGCCAAGCTGCTGTATTCTATCATAGGGATATTCTACTCGGTGGCGGCATTATCCAACGTCATTAATTATCCCGTTGTCTGCTATTGTGGGTTTGTTCTTTACCCTGACGAAGTCTGATTGTAATTATGGCACTGTATTTTAAACTCCCTACAAAACAGTTTTTCTTATCCCTGTCACTATCCACTGTGTTTTCTCTCTTCACCCCTTCCACCTCCCTTTTTGCCATTGATTTAACAGTAGGAATAGTACAACGGTTTGGGGATAACCCGGAGGATACTATTACTCTCACCACTGTTGGCAGTCAACCCCTACTACTGCGATTTTCCCACAAGAAAACTAAAGAAAAAATTTTTTTGTATACAAAAAAGTTACAATTGGGGATAACCAAAACCCCCCTGCCCAAAAAACAGCTACAGGAGGTGGTGGTATTGGGAGATTATGGCACTTTTGAAACCGCCGAAGATGATGCCAACCACTGGCGTCGTCTGGGAATTGATGTAGAAATAACCCAGCCTGGGCGTTGGCAGGTTTGGGCTAAACGTAGCACTTATAATACCCCCCTCCTTAGAAGACTTTTACTGCAACAACTCCAACAGCAAGGCTATCAGAATGTTTATTTGGAAAGCCGCCTTGTGGCAGAAAAACCAGAAGTCACCTTTACTGTGAGTGGACAAACTTATAGGGTTGACTGGCTAGAGATATCTAACCCCGAGGGAGTTACTGCCGTCAAGGATGGCCAGAATGGCAAGTGGACTAAATATGCCGGTAGTTTTACTGTTCAACCTAATTCCTATGGAGATTATACCCTTGTCAACAGGGTGGACTTAGAAACTTATCTCAGGGGAGTAGTGCCCCATGAAATCGGAAGTAATGCGCCGAGGGCTGCAGTGGAGGCTCAGACTATTATCGCCCGCACCTATGCCCTCCGCAATACCCGTCGCTTTGAAGCGGACAATTACCAACTGTGTGCTACAACCCACTGTCAGGTATACTATGGTCTTTCTGGCACTTCTCCCGTTGCCGATGCGGCCATTACGGCTACTAGGGGATTGGTTTTAACTTATAACAACGAGCTAGTGGATGCCTTATACTCTTCCACTAGTGGTGGCGTTACTTCTAACTTCTCTGATATTTGGAATGGGGAAAATCGCCCCTATTTAAAGCCTATCATCGATGCGCCCTACCCTGTCTGGAACCTGGCTGAATATAGTCTGGACAACGAGGCCAATTTTCGCAAGTTTATCTCCCTAGAAAAGGGTTTTAATGAAACTGGTAGAAGTCTTTTCCGTTGGCAAAAACAAAGTAGTCTGGCTGAATTAACTAGTGATTTGCAAAGATACCTCACTCGCATTAGACATCCCCTGGCCGATTTTAAGACTATTAGGGAAATGAAGGTAGTAGAAAGGGCTCCCTCTGGTAGAATTCTCAAATTGGAGGTTGTCACTGACCTGGGGGTGGTGATTCTCGAGAAGAATGAGGTGAGAAGTGCTTTTACACCTCCCCGCAGCACCCTATTTTATCTTGAGCCTGTTTATGACTCCCAGAAAAACCTAACCGGCTATAAATTCATAGGTGGCGGTTTTGGCCATGGGGTTGGCTTGAGTCAGTTTGGCAGCTATAATCTTGCTAGACTAGGTTGGACTGCTCAACAAATTCTACAATTCTATTATCCCGGCACTGTGGTACAACCTCTCAATGACTCCATCGTTTTCTGGAGGCCCCCTTCTGTTTCTTCCCACACCTCCAAAAGTAACGACAGTCGGTATACAATAAAAGCGATATATTAAAGATTATTACATAGGGTTAACTTTTGTTCACTTATGTCCACCCCTATTCGCAACGTGGCCATAATAGCTCACGTAGACCATGGCAAGACTACATTGGTAGATGCATTATTGAAACAGTCAGGAGTATTCAGAGAGGGAGAAGAAGTACCAAATTGTGTACTGGACTGCAATGAGTTGGAAAGGGAAAGGGGGATTACTATCCTGGCTAAAAATACCGCAGTACGTTATAAGGACACCATAATTAACATCGTAGACACCCCAGGGCACGCAGACTTTGGTGGCGAGGTGGAACGGGTATTGGGGATGGTGGACGGTTGTCTGTTGATTGTGGACGCCAATGAAGGCCCCATGCCCCAGACTCGTTTTGTCCTCAAAAAGGCCCTAGAGAAGGGGTTAAGGCCTATTGTGGTAATAAATAAGATCGATCGACCTAACGCTGAACCCCTTAAGGTGGTAGATAAGGTTTTTGACCTATTTGTGGAATTAGGGGCAGATGACGACCAATGTGATTTTGTAACACTTTATGCTTCAGGTTTAGCGGGTTATGCCAAAACCAGCCTCGATGACGACAGCAAGGACATGAAACCTCTGTTTGAGGCTATTTTGCGTCATGTCCCCCCCCCCCCCGGTGATCCTAACAAGCCCCTACAACTACAGGTAACCACCCTTGATTACTCAGAATATCTGGGCAGGATTGTAATCGGCCGCATCCACAATGGTACTATTAGAGCGGGACAACAGGCTGCCCTCATAAAGGATGATGGGACTATTGTCAGGGGGAAGGTAACAAAGCTTTTCGGCTTTGAGGGTCTACAAAGGGTAGAATTAGAAAGTGCCAGTGCTGGACAGATTGTAGCGGTTGCTGGTTTTAACGAGGCCAACATAGGTGAAACTATAGCTTGTCCCAACAATCCTCAAGCCTTGCCTCTCATTAAGGTGGATGAGCCCACCTTGAAGATGACATTTTCTGTCAATAACTCCCCTTTTGCCGGCCAGGAGGGCAAATTTGTCACCTCCCGTCAACTAAGAGAGCGTCTCATGCGAGAATTGGAGACTAACGTAGCTCTAAGGGTGGAGGAGGGGGAGTCCTCTGAGCAGTTTATTGTTTCCGGTAGAGGAGAACTCCATCTGGCCATCCTTATTGAGAATATGCGTCGGGAAGGCTATGAGTTCCAGGTGTCCCAACCCCAGGTAATCTTTAGGGAAGTCAACGGACAACCCTATGAACCCTTTGAATATCTAGTCATAGACATACCAGAAGAGGCCCAAGGTCCTTGTATTGAAACCCTGGGACGGAGAAAGGCAGAAATGCAGGACATGCAGTCCGGTGGCAACGGCCGCGTCCAGATGGAGTTTATCATCCCTGCCCGCGGTCTTATCGGCTTTCGCAGTGAATTTATCCGTATTACCAGGGGCGAGGGCATTATGAGTCATAGTTTTTATGAATATCGTCCTGTTGTAGGGGAATTAGAAACTCGTCACAATGGCGTGTTAATCTCCTGCGAGGAGGGGGTTGCCACCTTCTACGCCCTTAAAAACGCCGAGGATAGGGGTGTCTTTTTCATTGAGCCCGGCACCAAAGTCTACAAGGGTATGATTGTGGGTGAAAGCAATCGACCTCAAGACCTAGAATTGAACGTCTGCAAGACCAAACAATTAACCAACCATCGTTCGGCCACTGGCGATGAGTTGGTGCAATTGCAAGCGCCTATAGAGATGACCTTAGAAAGGGCGCTAGAATTCATCGGCCCTGATGAACTTGTGGAAGTTACTCCCAAATCTATTCGTCTTCGTAAAGTCCCCTCTAAGAAACTCGCCAGACGTTAGGGGTTGTAAGCTTAAACATTCTCCCCCGCCCCTCCCCCTTTTCTGTCCTGGGTTATCTATAAAATATTGCAATAAAAATTAGAGCAGCCCAAGTTTCTTGACAGTCCCTCCGCCTGCCGTCCACCCACCCCCATCCAAGAAGCACGCCCCGCCCACCCTTGTCAAGAGTTGGAGGAAAAAAAAGGAGGTTGATTGTCAAGTGTTGGGGGGATGAGATAGACTGATAACGATTGTTAAAAAGTGGGCAAGTGGTATGTCTCATCCCCTGTATGTAGCGTTTATTTGGCATCAGCACCAGCCATTGTATAAATCCCGCCTATCAAGCCACGAGTTTGGTGGGGAATACCGTCTACCCTGGGTGAGATTGCATGGGATTAAGGACTATTTGGATTTAATTTTAGTACTAGAAAAGTATCCCAAGTTACAACAGACAGTAAACCTGGTGCCGTCGCTAATTCTACAGTTGGAGGAGTATGCCAGTGGGAAGGCAATGGACCCATATTTGGCGCTAACCCTGACGCCGGTATCTCAACTAACAACTGCCCAAAAGGAGTTTATAATCAATCATTTCTTTGATGCCAACTATCATAATCTGATCCGTCCCCACCGACGCTATGATGAATTGTACCAACAACGCCACCATTTGGGGCCTAGATGGTGTCTAAAGAATTGGACGGAACAGGATTACAGTGACCTACTGGCATGGCACAACCTGGCGTGGTTTGACCCGATTTTTTGGTCTGATCCTCAAATAGGTGTATTAATAGAAAAAGGAAAGGGGTTTACTCTAGCAGACAGGAAGTTGATCTGGGAAAAACAAAGGGAGATTATTAGTAGAATCATCCCCCAACACAGGAAAATGCAAAACACGGGACAGTTGGAGGTGACTACTAGCCCATATACACATCCTATTTTACCTCTGTTGGCAGATACAGATGTAGCTAAAGTAGCAGTACCGAATATTTCATTGCCCTCCCGTCGCTTCCAGTGGGAAGAAGACATACCACGTCATCTGGATAGAGCTTGGAGTATATACGAACAAAGGTTTGGCCGTCAGCCAAGGGGATTGTGGCCAAGTGAACAGTCTGTAAGTCCTGCTATTTTACCCCACGTGGCCAGAAGAGGGTTTAAGTGGTTGTGTTCAGATGAGGGGGTATTAGGCATCTCTCTACATCACTATTTCTACCGTGACGAGACTGGGAATGTTTATGATCCCGAGCGCTTGTATCGTCCCTACCGTCTAAAAACCCCTGAAGGGGACTTGAGTATAGTGTTTAGAGATCACCGGCTGTCGGATCTGATTGGCTTTTCCTACAGTTCCATGGAGCATCACCAGGCGGCTAAGGATTTGATAGGACACCTGGAGGCCATATCTCGCACCCTTAAACATAAACAACCAGAAGGTCAGACCAGTCTAACACAGCCGTGGTTGGTAACTATAGCCCTGGATGGAGAGAATTGTTGGGAATTTTATGAACAGGACGGGCGATTGTTCTTAGAATCTTTATACGAAAGACTATCCCGTCAGGATGACATTAAACTGGTTACCGTGTCGGAGTTTCTGGAGAAATTCCCCCCTACTGCCGAAATTGATAGCCGTTACCTCCACAGTGGTTCATGGATTAATGCCAATTTTACCACCTGGATTGGTGACCCCACTAAAAACAAAGCATGGGACTACCTGTCCGAGGCTAGAGAAACCCTGGCAAGACACCCAGAGGCGACAGAGGATGTAAATCCGGCAGCGTGGGAGGCATTGTATGCCGCTGAAGGCTCGGACTGGTTTTGGTGGTTTGGTGATCCCCATCACTCCGCCCATGATGCCATATTCGACCAGCTGTTTAGGGAACATTTAATTGCCCTGTATCAGGCCTTAAACGAACCAGTGCCTGAGTATTTATACCAACCTGTAGAGGAACCTAAAAGCCGGGAGAACTACATCCCAGGCAGTTTCATCCATCCCCCCATCGACGGGTCAGGGGAGGACGAAGACTGGGAGAAGGCAGGAAAAATCACTGTGGGCGGCAGTAGGGGCACTATGCATCGCGCCAGTGTCATCCCTTGTATTTATTATGGTTGGAATCACTTGTATTTCTTCTTAAGATTCGATTTGAGGCCGGGGGTTCAAGTGGGAAAAGAGCTGCCGTCAGAGTTGCACTTGGCCTGGTATTATGTGGACAGGCTTGGTCCTAATACTAGATTGCCCCTAACACACGTTCCGGAGCAGGAACCGCTAAACTATAATTACCGGCACCACCTTGGCATTCATATACCCAGCCAGACATGTTGGCTGGAAGAAGCAGGGTATGACGGCCAGTGGCATGCCCGTTACTGCGATGGTAGGGTGGCCCTAGGACGCAGTTTGGAGGTGGCTGTACCTTGGCGTAATCTTCACGTAGATCCGGATCAGGAAATACGTCTAATTGCGGTGTTGGCGGACAATGGCGAATTCAGAGAGGCCCTGTTAGACAACCAACTCATCTCCCTTCGTGTGCCATAAGAATATTATGAGAAGCGACTTTGGTTTTGGCCAAACAGGTGGTGGCGTTAAGGTAAAGTTGTTAGTATTTGAGGTGGGGAGTTTGAATGCCGCCCTACACATAGACGTGGTGCAAAGGGTGGTGAACTACACCACCATCTTTGGCAGTGGCTTGAATCCCTTTGGGGTCGTACATCTTGAAGACAAGGAGGTGACGGTGATAGACCTACACAAGATGTTGTTCAACACCCCACAGCCCCTCAACCCCAAAGGGAGAAAGTATTTGCTTCTGGCGCGCAACAGTGTCAACGAAGTGTTCGGCATTGTGATCACCTCCCCCCCGGAGTTGTATGACATACCCCTGAAAGCCATTAGGGTGTTACCTGCTTCTTATCGCAAGGCAGACACCCTCAGAATAGCTTCCCACGTAGCGGTGATGGGGGAGGAGGGGGAGGAGAAGACCATTTTCATTTTAGACCCAGATCAACTAATTCCGCAATAGGTATGGCTACTGGTGAGACAAAAACAGGGAAGGATGAAAAATACTGGGATGAAATTCCCAACCCGGTGGAGATGTCCTTTTTTGACCACCTGGAGGAGTTGCGACAACGTATTTTTATAAGCCTAGTCTCGGTATTGGGGTGTGGCATTGGTTGTTTTGTCTTTGTTAAACCCATAATTGCCTGGTTAGAAGTGCCAGCGAAGGGAGTAAAATTTTTGCAACTCTCACCGGGGGAATTCTTCTTCGTCTCCCTACAGGTAGCGGGTTATAGTGGCCTTCTGTTAGCCTCCCCCATGCTCCTATACCAAATAGTTCAATTTGTATTACCAGGGCTCACCAGACGGGAGAGGAGGCTCTTAGCTCCAGTAGTCTTTGGTTCCAGTTCCCTCTTTTTTGCCGGTTTGGTATTCGCCTATTATGTCCTAATTCCTGCCGCCCTTCAATTCTTCATCAACTATGGCAGTGACGTGGTAGAACAAACCTGGTCTATCAGTAAATACTTCCAGTTTGTACTCTTATTGATGTTTTCCACGGGGATTGCCTTCCAGGTGCCAGTGATACAACTGCTTCTTGCCTCCCTTAACCTGACCAACTCTCAACAGATGCTTTCCAGCTGGCGTTTTGTCGTCTTAACTTCACTAATTGCCGGTGCCATCATCACTCCTTCTACTGATCCCCTTACCCAGTCTCTTCTGGCAGGCGCTGTCCTTTTTCTTTACCTCACTGGTATTCTCCTGGTCAAACTGATCGGTAAATAACAAACCCGGGGCAGCTCCTTATTCTAGTCGGAATCCTATCTCCTGTCAAGCCCTCTCTTCCTGATTTCTTTTTAGAAAGCCTTTGAGCTGGAGGGACGAAAGCGAGGGAATTTTACATTTCTTCACAGACAGCCCCGTCGAGGCCCACAAGGTCCATTACCGGGGATGCCGCCTCCACCAGGGTCAACTCACCGGCCTGGGCGCCAAATCAATAAAGATATAATAAACAGTACACGCGAAAAAAAGAAAGAACTGTGACACCACCACCAGCATTGTTAGGTAAGTTGAAAAGGGAATGCTGGGGAGGTTAACACTTTTTTACATTTTGCTCAATGGGGGCGGCCTTGGCGGCTTTTGCCTTCTACTGTTTCCAGATTAAAGTAATTGACAGCTTGCTTATTGTCCATGACCCCCTGCTAATGTGCTTAATAATTATCTGGCAAAGCGGGGAAACTGCCTGGGCTTTTTTTTGGCGGCATTTCTTGTTGTCAGGAGTATTATCACTGAGCCTTTTCCAGAGCATGCTAAACTTCTTGATTCAAGTCTTTTTTCGAATACATCTCCAAATACCTCACAACCCCCTTTTGACGGTAAAAACACCCCTGAATACTTCTTATAACTCCCCTATCCTTTATCCATTCCTCTAGGGGCAAGCATATTGCACATGCCATCAAAACTAGTGCTTATCCTTATTTATTATCTTACCTCATTAGTAAACTATTTAAATCTCCAATTTGTACATCTATATTGCTTTATTTGCCTATTGTATATTGGCGACATAACAATCAGGAGTAATTACAGAAAATGCTGTATCTCCTCCCATTTATCCCCAGCAATAAAGGCCTCTATAAACTACTTTCTCTCCTTGGCAAACTGATAAACTTACCCCTTGGCCTTTCTTAGCCAAAACTGTGGCACTTTTAACTGCAGATGCCAAAAAAACTGACCAGAATAAATTATATGTACGTGACCAAAATTATATCAGCTTTTATTTTGTATAATAATAGCATATGCAGGATATTTTTTAAGTTAGGATGTCTTTAATTGAGCTCTGTGAAGATGCATGAGAGGCAAAATAAATGGTTTGTCTTTACAAGAAAATGACCAGAATCGGGGGTTTTACCGGGTATTCGGTTTTTTCGCCGCATAATCTCCGCTTTGTGTAATTTATCAGGAATGCTTCTGGATTTGTTTCCTTGAGGGATTTCTGGACAAATTTATCTGCTTCCCGAATAAGGTATTTTATTACGGTATGAATTTGAATTTTTTTGGACATCAGTATTAGGGTATAGTTGTTGTAATTTATTTTTAAGTTTTGCTTGAATCACCTCGAATAATTCTCAGTTTTTTGATTAAAATTTTACTTTATTTCTTTTTGTCCGAAGGTGTTGTTCGAGTTAATTATTAATCGCTCTCCTTGCGGGGGTTTGAATCCGTTTCAAACAATAACAGACACAATATGTCTTTTATTTTGGCCCACACCGAGCTATAAGAAACTAACCAAAAACTATTGATATTTATTTTTATTAGAATTAAGAGGGCAGCTCCTGCTAACCTCCTGTCAAGAACACAATGATGACCCTGTCTTGGACTTTGTTCATCCCCCTTTTTCCTATTTTCTCCACCTTTGTTACCCCAATTTATTAGAATATTTTTTCAAATAAAATTGGCATTCCCCACCCCCTGGAGGCTTATTATAATCACTCATAAGCCCCTGTATCCCCCACCCCTGGGGCAAGTTCAAGGGGGTTTAACATTTTTCCACATCTAGCCTAGTGATTGCTTTAAAAAGCCACTGACGGAGGATTAGCAATCCTGCTATCCTCTTCCCCCTTTCATCCCCCGCCAGTATCCTGTCTTTTCTCAAACCCACTCTTAAATCAAAATCCCTGATTTTTTAAGTTTACACAGAAACTACATTTAGGCACGGACAACCCATTCTCCCATGCCCCCATTATAGGGGAAACCAGAGTCGAAGCGGAAGGCCACTTCACATCTTTTTACATTCAGCTCATGGATGAAACCAGAGGATGGAACCACAGTCCTATGATAGCAGTACCGACGAGAGAGTCGAGGACAACCCCAGTGGTGATTCTTACCCCTTCCCCTCTTTGGACTGCCTTTATCTTTTACCGAGTGTTGGCAGGGGTTATTGACGAGTAAAACTGTCCTTTCTGTCTTTCTTTTCTGTCCCCCTTTGGGCCTCCCTTATTACATAAATAAAAAATCCCACGGAACACCCATTCTCCTACAGTTAACATTTTAGAGGAGAGAAAGGGAGAAGTGCAAGACGGTGCAACATTTTTTTACACTGAGCCCATTGAACAAGCCAAAAAAGAATGGGTTTAAAAAAGAGGAGTAGCCATTTTGGGTCTATATTATCTCTGTAGTTCAGTATATCCAAGCTTTTAATTTATGAATTAATGAACCACATGGCACCTCCCCCGGCCACCCCGTCGGTAGGTACTGACGGACTTGAGATGTCTTTGTCCCACCTTTTCCCTTCCTCTATTTCAAATTTGTTTCGAATTTGCTTGCCGTTGCCTTCCCAAAGGACATTGCCTGGATGCCCCTCAACCGGCAGGGGGGTTAGAAAACCAAGGACAAGGGGGGAATTCTCATTCTGGGCATGGATACTGCCACCCCAACCGCGGGGATTTTTCACGGCTATTGCCCTCTGCCTGTTTTTCCCCACCTTCAGTCCCTTCTCTCTTTATATTATTTTAGAAATGTTAAGTAACCCAAAAAGGTAAAGAAAAACCATTGTGATACAATTACCATTCTAGGGAAAAGGGAAGGGGAAGTGCAAGGGAGTGTAACATTTTTTCACATTGAGTCTATTGATTAAACCAGAGGAAGATGGCCTGAAGGATGCCGATGAGGAAACCGAGAATGCCGCCTAGGTTGACAATGGCTTGCAATTCGGTTTTGACGAGGCTTTGAGTGGCAATTTCTAGTTGTTGGGGGGTTGTGGCCTTAATGCGGTCGATGATAACCTGGTCAAGGGAGAGAATAGGGATGGCCTGAGCTACGATGGTTTCTAAGTCCTTTTCTAAATGTCTTTCGATGATTAGAGCTAATTCTTTACTGAAAAATTCTAGGGAACTGTTGACGGCGCTGGAGGACTGAAGACGGTGTACAATGAGAAGGGATATGTTGTCCCAGTTTATGTTTTCACTGAGTTGGTGGAGTAAGTCTGGGCCTTTGTCTTGTATATATTGACGGACGGTTTGATTGATATTTTCTCTTAATTGTTTTACGGTGGCGACGGGGAGATTCTGGAGGGACAATTCCAGGAAAAACTCTTTTAATCTGTTTCTGATTTCCAGGGATAATAATAATTCTTTGATTCTGGTGTTTGCCGTTTCCTTCTCATCTAAACAGAAACTTCTAAGTCTAGTCAGGGCGTTTTTAACCCCAAATAAATTAGCTACCACCCAGTAGGTGCCACTTGTTTTCTCCCTGAATCCTTCGTCAATGACGTTTATATTACGCTCGGTCAAAAAGTTGACTAGACCCTGTCTGATTATATCAGGAGAAAGGACAAATTGCAACAACCAGTCGGCCAGTTGTCTTGCCTGATTTTCGTTGAGTTTAAATTCCAGCAAAACTTTGTCGAAAATCTGGTTGATTTGTGTCTCCAAAAAATCGCCCTTTCTGGCAATGGTTTTCAATAACTTCGGCAGGGAATCGCCGAAAATATCTCTTAGAATGTCGGCTAGGATTTTAGCAGTTTTTTCTTCTTGATTCTGGTTGATTTGTTGTAATCCCAGTTGTAACAACCAGAAGATAACAGCTTTTACCCTCTCGGTGGCTAATAGTCTCTTGGCGATGTGTTGCAATTCCTCAGGAGTAAGAAGGGAATTGAGGATGGTGTCGGCGACTTTTTTGGCTAACCTCTCCTGGTTGCGGGGGATTAAACCGGGGGTAAAGGGAAGTCTTCGCCCAAACACATAAATAGGTTTGTAGGGGCGAAACAACATGTTGATAGCCAAATCATTAGTGAAATAACCAATGATGCCACCGACAAGGGGAGGAAGGAGAAAACGCCACCAATAAGCCAAGTCTATGGGCATTCCCGACTAGCAAAGTTGAGCTATGATGTTGTCATTACTTGGTTAAGACTAAAACTCCCATCATACCCCCCATGAGGGGATAGTGTGTTTGTTGGCTGAAACCAATTTGTTTGGCTATGGCTATTTGCTGTTTGCCATTGGGAAAGCGTTTTATACTGGGGTGGATGTAGGCATAGTCTTGTTGGTTGCCAAAAAAAGAGGCGGCGGTGACTACTATGTTTTCTAAATACCATTGTTGGGCAGCCGCTAACCAACCATTGTCAGGCCGATGAAAGTCCAGGATTGCTGCCTTCTTGCCTGGTTTCAACACCCTCCATATTTCTCGCATCCCTGCAGGAATGTCAACCACGTTTCTTAAACCATAACCCATGGTGATACAGTCTATACTGTTGTCTGGAAAAGGGAGTTTTAAAACATCTGCCTCCAGCCATTCTATTTTATCATACCCCCTTCTTCTTGCTTTTTCCCTTGCCACTGCTAATAGACGGGGTGAAAAATCTACACCTATTACTTTCCCCTTTTTTATTTTCTTTGCCAGTAGAAATGTCAAATCCCCTGTACCACAACATAAATCTATTGCAATACCCGCTGGGTCTGGATTACTCCAATTAACAGTCATTTGTTTCCACACTCTGTGTAATCCAAGGCTTAGCCAGTCGTTGAGCAAATCATAGACTGGGGCTATCCTGTCAAACATGTGTTGGATTTGGGAAGGCGAGGAAGTGAAATTCATCTAGCAGTATTGGCGATGATAAATTAACTAAACAAACTAATCAAATTAGTCGGCGACTATTTATTCTAACAAAATGTGTTATAATGTCATGGTGGGAGTTTAACACAGTACCCTTCCTAGGAAAATTAGAAAACACCGAGGTTTGATTTAAAAAGTCGAAGGGGATGAGATGTCTGGGAGGCGAAGGGAGGCTTAGACGGCTGGTGTGCGTCTGTTGCCGTCTCCCCCACCCCGGCTGACGTCTTGCTACCCGTTTTTCCACTGGAGTCTTGTGATTGATGGTTTTAGTATAACTTTAAGGGAAAATCAGGAAGTGTATGCCAAGAAAGCAAGTTATTCACCCGATGGTGAAGTTGCAACAGCAGGTGTCTTCTCTTGTCAATTCCAAAATAGTCACCCCCGATGATAATATTGGGAAGATAGCTCTGTTATTCGGGAAAGACTGGGCCTTTCTCAAATCGGAGTTGATAGCCTATGGGTTTTCCATGCAAGATCCGATTCGAGATTTGTTAGTGGTGGAAAAATGGGAGGACGAGTAGGCAAAAATAGTGGTACAATGGGGGCCGGTGCCATCTATCTGATAAAAAGAGTGGATGGCAAAACCTCTGGAAACCCCAGTTGGCACTATAAGTCTTCCCTGAAGTTTTTTCTAGTACACATCTCCCCTATATTCCCTCTATAAGTCTTCTGGCATAACCCACTTGCCGGGTGACATCAGTTTCCGCAGTCTTGCCTCCTCCGCCATTTCCAACATTTTCTCCAGGGGGGTATTTTGGATGAAGCGGGAGGCTTGTTTAACGTATTCTCTATTGGGACAATCATCCCCCAGAATACAACCGTTGACACATTCTACCTTACAGTTTACAGCTTTCTCACTCATAGTGATGTTTCCTCAATAGAAGAGAAGATTAAATCTCCCCAATTATACCAATTAAACCAGTGGGGATAGGGGTTATACTTGGATAAGAGATAGTGTGTCTGATGCCGGCGAAATGACTAAGGATTCAGAAATTACATCCCCCCCTTCGCTGCCACCCGCCATTGCTAGGGTATCCAGGAATCTCCAGAGATGGGGTTTTTGGAGTTTCTGGTTGCAATTAGTCTTGGGTATTATTTCGGGGGTTACCCTCTTGTTTGCCACACCTGCTTTGTTTAACACCCAGGAGAGGAAGAGTGGTATACAACTTGGAGTTTTTGCAGCCTTTGTCAGCGTGATTTTACTCACGGCCGCTATTATAATTGCTTTCCGTTATGGTAGAATCGGGAGGAGGCTGGAGAATGCCAACCCCTCTGTAAGACCAAAAAAATCGGAAACACTGCGCCTTATTAGAGTCGGTTTAATTTTAAACCTGGTGGGGATGTTGTTTGCTATAATCGGGGCGGAAACTCTGGTGGGTATAGGCTTAGCCAAGTCTCTAACCCTCGCGCCTCAGTTAATTAGTCCAAATCCCCAACAGTTTGTTAATTCTCTGGATTTACTGATTATCCAGGCTAATACTAACACAATTGCGGCCCATTTTGCCGGCATTGTAACTTCCTTGATTCTCTTGGAGCGTGTTAGCATATAGTTGTCTCTAGCGGGTGAGGTAGGAAATTCCCACCAGGAAGGTTAATAAGCCTATAACGGTGAGGAAGAAGTGTTTCAGGGAGGTGTTTCTTTTTCGCACCATGTTTCTCATGGCCAGTCTAACATAGCTATACTCCCTTGTTTTGTTTGTCTCTTTGGCAGTTGTGGAAGTAGGTGATGGTTTTTCTGTCATACTGTCATAGGGGTTGTTGTTTTTTCTTATGTTAGTATTTGGGTTAGTCAAAAGGCAACTCCCGGTGGTAGGGTTATAATCTATACTGGTGACGAAGGTTTTTTAGACGCCACTGCCATATATTCTGAAACCCATGAGTAACAGGGAGAAAAAGGAATACAAAGACAATTGGATTGACAGATTATTTATTGCCTTATTTTCTAGGAAAATGGCAAAGGCCCTAGGCACGAAAACGAGGTTGAGGGGTTATGATGGTTTTGTGGACTTGTCAAAACAAATTATGACGGGGAGAAATCCACAGCAGCAACAGGAATTGGTGGAAAAGGTTTTGAAATCTTTAATTCCCCCTTGTGTAGTATTTTTGATTCGCACTTTTTTTCCCCCTTCCAAATGGGTATGCGAGTTTAACGCCACCTTTGCCACTATTTTATTTGAGTGGTTAGTAGGGAAATCGGAGGTGAGGGAAGTAGAAATTGTTGGGGAAAACGGGGAAATTCGTCGTCAAAAAAGTGGGGTATATATTCACAAATGTCGTTATCTAGAAGCTAGTGGTTGTGTAGCTATGTGTGTTAACATGTGTAAGTTGCCCACACAGAAATTCTTCACAGAGTATCTTAGAATTCCCCTGACTATGACTCCCAATTTTGAAGATTTTAGTTGTGAGATGGTGTTTGGCAAGTCTCCGCCACCGTTTACCAGTGAGGCGGTATACAATCAACCCTGTTTGCAAGATACCTGTAGTCAGGCTGTGGTTTCCCATCCCCCTCGACCTTGTTCCAAAATTAGGGTAGTCTAGTAGTTGCTATGGGCATAGTTAGGTATTTCAGCCGTTGGTTTGTTTTGGGAGTTGCCTTATTTTTTCTGCTTTCTAACCTTATTCAAAACTGGCATGGGATTACCCAAGTCTCTTTGAATTCGCCTGTTTATTTCTGTTTTTTTTTTGAGTTTAATATTCAACTGTCTAGGACATCTTTTTTCTGCCTTGGTTTGGAGTTGGATTTTAGACTTGTTTAAGGCAAATCTGAGAGGATTTTCGGCAATATGCATTTATCTAGTCACTAACATAGCCAAATACATTCCGGGTAATGTTTGGCATTTTTTAGGAAGGGTAAGGGCGATTGAGAAAAAAGGAGATAGCCTAGATTTAGCCACCGTTGCCGTTGTAATTGAGCCTTTCTTGATGGCTATTGCTGCTGCTTTGATGACTGTTGTGGCTTTTGTATTTGCCGAGATTGAAAATGAATCGTGGTTATTAATTTGGCTAATTGTAACTGGGATTGTAGCCGTTTGCTTGATGGGGATTAATCCAAAAGTAATTAATTTTATCTTGGAGAAAACCAAGAAAATAAGTGGAAAGTGCTGTGAAAAGCAACTTGTAAAATATCCCCTAAAACCCTTGGTTGGTGGGATAGTATTCCTAATACTGAGAGGGATGGCATTTACTGTTTTGCTAATGGCATTTATTCCCCTAAAAACAAGTATTGTGCCAGTAGTTATAATGGCATTTAGTATGGCATGGCTACTAGGTTTAATTATACCAGGGGCTCCAGGGGGATTAGGGGTATTCGAGGCGGTAGCCTTAGCCATTTTGGAAGGAAAGTTGTTGAGTAGTGAGAAGGTGATTATTGTGGTAGCCTTTTTTCGCGTCTCTAGCATTTTAGCGGAAACTATCATGGCTTATTTAGCCTGGTTATTAAATCCAGATATCTAATAAGTTTTCCGTAGACTCTCTCATAGAGGGAAACAGGGGTGGACAAGAGGCTCAATTGAGGGTATTATAGTAACAATCCAAAAAATAATTTTGTTGTTTACCCCTCTTACAGTTCAGTCATCATAGAAAACCACTGGCAAAAGCAGAGAAAGCAGGCGAGAGTCTAAACTTCTGAAATAGATAAACTTGCCAGTCGCCCTTTAAAACGGCTATTAGTATCAAAGCCAGACAGGTAGTGGCAATGGTTGCAGCAAAAAGACTGGGGAAAAAATAGTTTTGCGGGAATGTCTTGGGTAGCTGTTGGAAAGCAAAATGGGGCGAAAATGCAAATATGTCAGCAAAGAAACTAGCTACTATAAAAGGGGTAGGATTAATTTTCTGGCTGGGATAATTTAACCACAAAAAAGAAAGACACAAAAGGGGTATAATCCCCACAATGTGAAGAAGACATACGATTATGGGATTAATATCTTCCCGGCTAGCCGCAAACAGGAAGATAATTAAATCAGTGGTTGAGTGCGACTAGTATAGCATGGACAATAAATCCTAACCACAGGGAAAGAAAGCCAACGGTTTTTTTTGGCTCATTGGAGGTATACTAAATTCCCAAACAGACGATAATAGGTTGACTGGGTGACAGGGGGGTAGTGACTAGACTTGACAATTATACCTATTCCCATCAAAGCAGGTTGATGAATAAACAGGTGGTGAGAAGATAACTGCCTTGAGTTATAGAGTATACAGGTAGTAAGGAGATGTGATGGGGTTATTAAAGGCATTCCATCAAAACTTAAACCAGTAGAGGGGGAGGATAGTCGGTGGGGTGGGTGGCAAGGGATTAGGGTAACCAACGAGTAGGCAAGCCAGAAGGTAGCTACTGGTTAGAGTCATTGAAAACATGCTAACCCCTAAACAAGAAAGGAGGGTGAAGTAGCCACTGTTATTATTACTCAGAGTCTCCTAATCAACCCACAGGTGGCTTTTCAATTGGCGAGTAAGACGATGGATGTAAGGCATGCCAACACCCAAACCAGTGGCAAGGGGATAACTACTTTGGTTATTCAAATTATGCCGGGGATAACGGCCGGGAAATAAAAGGATGACTTGCCGCGGGGATTATTCAAAATGTTTCAGTCAACCCCAATAGTGGTAGCTTTCAGATTATGCCAATACCTAAACAAATAGCAAGAAGGTGGTAATTCATAGTCTTCAAAGTATACAAATCCTTTCTTTGAGGCAGAGGGTTGGGGTAGCTGCTGGTATTATTATTCAAGGCATTCCAGTCAACGAGGCAGGCAGCTTTCTGACTTGCTGGTGAGAGAAGGAATTTAAAGCATACCAACACATAAAGAGGTAGCTTAAGAGGTAGCAGCTGGGGTTATTCAAAGTATGCCAATTCCCAAATGCAAGAAGAAGACTAATTGGGGTTATTCGACATATGCCAATAGCCTGCTTGGTGGCAAGGGATTAATAAAAGAATGGCAAAAAAGTAGCCATTTAGAGTTATTCAAGGCATGCCAACACCTGGGTGACAAGAGGATAAGCATTTGAAGTTGTTGAAAGCATACCGATACCCGGAGGCAAGAGGATGGTAAATCGGGGGTAGAGTAGAGGGTAGCGGCTGGGATTATTTATTGAAACTGTCTCAATCAACCCCAAAAGCGGCCAGTATATTCAGGTTATGCCAACCAACCCCTCAAGGGGAGGCAATGGTGTTATTCAGATTATGCCAATCAATCCCCAAACACATGACAGAGGATTGGCCAGTAAGAGGATTTTTTAAAGTATGCCAATGCCTAAACGAGTGGCAAGACTGGGGGTGATAGGGATAAGAGTGGCCAATGATAAGAATATCATAAACAGTCCCCAGGCAGCACGGGTATCATCTGGCTCACTTAATTCATTTAAACAAGGCCTTTCTAAGTCTCGTTGTAAGAATAGAATGATAATGGCCCAGTAGAAGGGAAGAGAGTTGATGGGATTAAACAGACTAACTATCCCTAGTACAACAAGTGTACCAACGGTGGTGCGACGACAGGTTTTTCTGCCGTAAATGGCCTGTACCATTCTACCACCATCCAGCTGTCCGGCGGGCAACACATTAATGGCATTGATCACTAAACCCAACCACCCTAAAATGGTAAAGGGATGTACATGGATAGAATCTGCTTCTAGGCTGGACTGGAAGAAGAATTTTGCTATACTACCTACTAGGATTGAGCCTCTGAAGAAAAGAGTAGGAATTTCTAAACCCTCATTGCCGGTAGACAGACTCATGCCTATAATCAGTATGAGCAATGATACCAGAAAACCGGTAGCAGGTCCGGCAAAAGCGGTATCAAATAAAACACTACGATTGGGGATTACCGACTCAAAGCGGGTTATGGCACCAAAACTACCAATCTGTAATGATGGTAGAAAGAAGGGAAGACTGACTTTAACCCCTCTATTTCTTCCTACCACATGATGGGCAATTTCATGAGCCAGGAGTATTAACCATAATCCCAGCGTCAGGGGTAAAACCTCCCTCCAGCGTTGCCAATTTCCCACCAAGTCGAAGCCCAAAAGGAAGGCAACAGCTTCCATAGTGGTAAATATTGTTACTATAAACAGGGCAAAGGCAAGATTTTTTTGTGCTAAACTGAGAGGCCTAGGATCATTAGTGGCGGGTAAGATTACTACCACTGGTTTTTCCTCGGGAGTTTCTACTAAGAATAAACGATATTTATCCCCTAGTTTTTCCCTTAATTTCTGGCTAAGAGTGCGATGGGAAAATTCTGCCTCTCCTCTCAAATTTCCCTTAAAAATTACCCCGTCTTGGTAGGGAATTGTCTCGGTGGCAAAGAAGGTGTCTATACTGAAAATTCCCTTAATTTCCTTCAATTCCTCTTCTGGTATGGGGGTTATCTGTGTTTCTGATGTGACAGCTAAACTGGAGGTTTCCTCGGGAGTTTTTTCTTCTGGAGTCTGTTGGCCTTCTTTTGTCTTTTCAAGAGACTGGGGATTGACTCGTAATCCAGTTTTGATGGTTTCTTTTGCCTTAGTTCTAATTCTATTACCGAGATAAATGTAAACCGCGGCTGAGAAAACCAAAAAGAAAATAACGGCAATTAGATTGAGGTATATACCAAAGCTGAGGAGGAAGAAAAATATCAACCATGGCAACATTAAAGCTATAGATTGTAGCCAGGCTAAAATACCAATTTCCCCATAAGGTTTCGCACGGGTATAACCCCAGATAATAATAACTAAGCCCATCAAACTGATGACGAGAATGGCAAAATTGTCTGCTAGACTAAACATAGATAATTATCCCCATTTTGGCCAAAGATGAAAGGTTAAAAAGGTTAAAACCAATAGTAGGATTTATTATAGCAAGGGAGAAAAACTAGTCTTGCCGTGGAGGGGAATGGTGGTGATTTAAAGCCTTGCGTAAGTGTCCATTATACTGTCCCAACAACTCTTCTGCCTCTTCCCTAGTTTTGTTTTGCCAATGCATCAACAAGGCTACCTTAACCTGCTTGTTACTGGCATATAATAGCTTCTCCGCCTCTGGTCGCGATAAACCTGTCAAATCCTCTATAATTCTTAAGGCACGATCCAACAACTTGCTATTGGTGACAGATACATCCACCATCCGGTTGCCATATACCTTTCCCAATTGTACCATCACCCCAGTAGAGATGATGTTTAAGGCCATCTTTGTAGCTGTCCCCGCTTTCAATCGTGTTGAACCTGCCAAAATTTCCGCCCCGGTGAGAAGACGAATATCTATGTCTGCCGGGATATATACTTGTTCCCTTGGAACACAACTGATTGCAACGGTAACCGCCCCTCTCTGTTTAGCCATTTCCAATGCCCCATGGACATAAGGGGTGGTGCCGCCAGCCGTAATACCTATTACTACATCCCGATAGTCAATCCCATGGGAGATTATAGCATGGGCGCCGTCTTCTCGGGAGTCTTCCAGTGCCTCTGAACTTTTCATCATAGCTTCTTGACCACCGGCGAGGATAGCCTGTACCATGGTAGGGGGAGTACAGAAGGTAGGAGGACATTCGGCAGCATCCAGTACCCCCAAACGGCCGCTAGTGCCAGCACCAACGTAGAACAGTCTCCCCCCCTGTCTCAATCTGTCTGCTGTCACCTCGATGGTTTTCGCTATTTCTTCCCTTGCCAGACTAATAGCTTTTATGGTTTTTTGGTCTTCTTGATTAAAAAGGTCTACAATTTCTAGGGGGGATAACAGGTCTAGGTTAGCACTGGCGGGGTTAATTTGTTCGGTCAACAGGTGTCCTCTATACATCTTGATGCTTTTTGACATTCTCGTGAGTAATTTAGCAGAAATTCTCTTTTTTCTCAAAGTAGCCCTTCCAGACGTCGACGGATTTTTTCTAACTCTTCCTCACTCATTTTTCCCTCTTGTTGTTCGGGTTTCCAGTCTGTCTCTTCTAAGTTTCTTTCTGGGGGTATTTCTAGCATTCCCTCAGTTACCAGTTTCCACTCATAACCTGCCTCCTTACAGAATTCTTCCACCTCTTGGCTGTCTATGGGCTCTACTGAGGGGCGCTGAAAGTCTTGGGCTTCCAACAGAAGGGCATAACGAGTGGCATCATCCTCCGATTCAAACATCAGGATTATGTCTTTATTGCCGATGCGGATACTATGTATTCCCTCGTTGTCTGTGCCTGGATTGTACAACAAAACGTAAACTCTCATTTCTTTTGTAATAATTTTTTCTCTAAATTTTGAACCCCACATAGCTATTATAAATTAACAGCGACCATTTAGTAGTTCCGTGGATTGGAAACTGTTAATGCCAGTAGACAAGATTTTAGCAACCTCTGAACTGTTTCTGAAAACGGGCGGGGGTTAAAACCAAATTTGATTAGGTAGACAGATGGGTTATTTGAAACAATTTTCCCCCGTTTTTAGAGGTATTTTAACCCTATTTCTTTATTCGTATTGAGGGAAGTAATTTACTTCCGTATCCCAGGGATACCTAATAACAAAAAATTACTGGTGATATTTATAATAACGTCAAATACAAATCCAAAGCCAACCATAATTCTTTTCTCAATCAAATAGAAAGGCAGTAGCCTTTAGGCATTTCCGTGGGGTATCATTCAACAGGAAAGGAGGATTTAATGCATCATTTGGCAGGTTTAAAAATCTACAAATATGTGACAGAGAAAACCCGACAACTGTAAACAAACACCTGGAAGGGATGACCCTCACTGGTGGAGATTTTGTCCAGACGATTCACCATGTCAAAAAAACCATCGTATTCTACTTAGACACTCCCTATGTGCCTCCCGGGGTGATATTGTGTTTTACGTCCTATTTTTCGGAAGAATTTTACTTTGAACAACAAATAGAACTACAGAAATCCTGTGACGACATCCAGACAGGCGGCAACCATTTCATCCTTGGCAACTCCGACTTAAAAAGGGTGAAATATGCCAAAACCTCCTTATTGAAGGAGTAAAAGCCAGGAGAGGTATTAACTCAAAAAGTGGCGAACGCAGGGCTATTTTTAGACTTTTAATCACCAATCTTTAGACATAGAAGCTATCAGTATGCCCCCCCGGGGGTTCTCAAAAGCCAATATTGGTGATACCATAGTGTAAAATGGTCCTTTCTGTGTGTATTCACTAGTTTACTTAACATTACTAAAGTAATTAAGAGCTGGGGGTTTTGTAAGAAATTTGGTATAACCACTCCACAGTGACAGACACAGTATTGGCTTCTCGTGATATACCCTACCCCCCGATGATAATTTCTGCATCTACATTTTTCTCTATTCCGTATCGTATGGTATCCCTATATGTGAAAGTGTATAACCTTCACCATCTAATTGTTGCCGCGTGTTGTGGTAGTCTTAGTTTTCCCTGCCTTGTTTTTAGGCTTGTAAAGGTTTGGGAAAACTCCTAGTATTGTCAATTACTGCCTCTGTTGTTTGCCTTGCTATTTTGCCGTTAGTGTTTCCGTATATTTTTGTGTTTTTGAGGCTATTGTACTCTCTCTAGTATTCTCAATATTTCCCTTCTTAGGGATGAGAGTGCCTATTGTTGTATATTACGCCGTTATTGGGGGATAACATTGGTCTTTTATACAAGAATTCTTTTCCCCTTTTATACAGGGGTGATAGACAGTAACACCAACGGAGACAATATTCGATTTCCCCTTGGCAACCACACATACCAGCCGTTTTATTTCCCTTCTCTGTTTTTTGTCAGAGGTTTATGTGTGTGTAAGCCCATCAGTTTTAGTATTTCCTAGTCAAGAGTTTTGCCACTTTTTGCTACGGGGGCCTTTACACAGGGGTGTTTTATAAACAAAGAGGGGGGATATTAACCTTTTCTGAAAAATTTAATGCCAAGCCTGCTAAAGAGAATTTCTAACTCTGTTAACCTTAATGGCAAACAAATTATTAGAAAGACGCCTAAACCAACCAGACAGGAAATAAGAATATCTATCAGCTTCAACATTAAAGTTGTGTCGCCAAAAATAGAAGAGAAAAGACTATAAAAACTGCCGCAGCCAAAACCAGAAGCTACGGTGGCAATGGTCAAGCCGGCAAAAATAAATCCCCACTGAGTCAGAGGAAAACCCTTTAAACGTTTGTGGAGAATAATAAGCATGGTTGCCATAGAAAACAAATTCACGCCAATGGTGGCATAAATTAATCCCTGAGTGGCAAATGGTTTGACGAAAATGTAGTCCAAAAAAGCGTTTAGAAAAATATTAATAACGCTAATTTTAAAGGGGGTATTGCCATCTCCTAAAGCATAAAACACTCTTACCAATACATCCCTACCCAAATAAAAAAACATACCCAACCCATAGGCAAATAAAACAGGGGCAACTACTGCTGACTCTGCCTCCCTAAACACTCCTCTTTCGTAAATTAAACTCACAATAGGTCTTGCCAATGCCATAAAAATTGCCGTAAGTGGCAGCATGGTAAGGGCAGTTAAAACTAATCCCTGTCTGATTCTGGTTTTTAATTCATCCCAGTTATCAGGAGTAGATAAACGAGAAAAAATCGGCAAAAATGGCACCAAAATCATGTTAGAAATAATCCCTAATGGCGTCAAGACGATAAAGTTGGCATAACGCATGGCGGCAGCAGCATTTTCTATGTAAGAAGCAAAATACAAATCAGTATAAACATTAATGTGAAGCATGCCGGAAGAAAGAGTAGCAGGTATCATAACCTTGATGACGTCAGCTACCCCCTCCTGACGAAAGTCGAAACGTAATTTCAACCCCCCAATTCCTGTTTTTATCTGTGCTATTTGTTGTACTATCCACTGCCATATTCCCCCCGCTAAGGTTGTGCTGGCTAACACTATACTTCCTAATTTGGCATACTCAGGCGCGTCAGTCTTTTCTCCCAAAAACAAAAATAATCCCCCAACTCCCACTACAATTGTTACGCTGGAAAACAATGGACTAATGCTAGGCAACCAGTATTCCTCAGAAGCATTTAATGTCCCAAAACCAATACCAATCAACCCAGCAAAAATAGCCAGAGGCGCCATGATTTGCAACTGTAAAATGGCCAAACTGCGAATGTTGTCTTGTAAACCTGGCGCCAGAATGTCAATGAATTTCTCCGCAAAAACTATTAGGATAATTGTTACTAACAAAAGCACCCCGGTAACCAGGGTGGTAATCGTCTCCACTAAAGGGGCTGCTTCTTTCTGATTTCTCTTCGCTAAAACACTTACTAAGGCACTATGAAAGGGCCCATTAATACCCCCTAAAAGAATTAACAAGAACCCTGGTATAACATAGGCGTAAGCATATGCATTTACCACCGCCCCTACCCCAAAAGCCGCTGCCACAATTTGTTCTCTAATTAAACCAAATATCTTACTAATTAACGTGGCTATGGCTACTATCCCTGCTATCTTTGCTAACGATTTTTTACCCTTATTATCCACCTTTTTACTACCCATAAATATCTCCTTGGTCTATTATCCGCCAAAATGTCCCTCTCCCTTTTGTTAAGATTTGTAACAGGAGAGTTTAGAAGAGAGGGTAAATATGTTTGTAACAGAGGGTTTGGAGAAAAAAGTCATGAACAGTCCGGAAAGCTTGCCCATAGGGGGTAGGGAGCCAAATAAATTCGATTACAAAGAGGTGTGGTATCCCATATTTTTTCTTGACGACTTGGAAAAAGGGAAACTACACCGGTTTACCCTGTTGGAAGAAGATTTGGTGGTGTGGTGGGATGAGAGAGGAAAACAATGGCGAGTGTTTGCAGATAAGTGTCCCCATCGTCTGGTGCCATTGAGTCAGGGACGAGTTAATGAAGAGGGATTTTTAGAGTGTCCTTATCACGGTTGGGCTTTCACCGGGGAGGGCAACTGTGCCATTATACCTCAAGAAGTTCCAGGAGTAAAAAGCCATGAATCCCCCCGCGCCTGTGTCAAATCCTATCCCACCGCCGTCGCCCATGGTATGCTTTTTGTCTATCCTGGAAAACGAGAAAATGCCTCTTCTACCCCACTGCCACTGGTAACACCCCTTATAGACAACGGCGAGGATTGGATTATTGTTAAAACCTTCAGGGATGTGCCCTATGATGCTATAACCCTTCTAGAAAATGTGTTAGATGCCAGTCATGTACCCTATACCCACCATGGTACTGTGGGCAATCGTAAATATGCCACAAGTATGAATTTACAAGTAGAAAGTAGCGATAGACAGGGTTTTAGGGGATTTTGGCCTGAAGGCCCAAGGAGAGGTACGTTAGGAAGCCAGTATACTACCTTTGTGGCTCCCAATTTGATGTGGCATGATTTGACTTCCCCCAACTTGGGACGTACTATGACAGTTGTTTATGCTACTCCCATTACTAGGGGTAAGTGTAGATTGTTTGCCCTTTTCCCCTTCCAATTCAAATCCAAAATCCCCAAATTGCTTGTCAAATTGACACCTAGATGGTATTCTCACATCAACCAGAATAAAATTCTAGAAGAAGACCAGATCTTTCTCCACTATCAGGAGAGATATTTAGAGGGAAAAGGGGGTTCTAGCAACTATAATAAGGTTTGTTATCTTCCCACAAAGGCCGACTTGTTTGTTGCAGAGTTTAGGAAGTGGGTAGACAGGTATGGGGAGGTATTTCCCGATAAACCATTCCCTCCCACCCCTTCTGACGAGGAATTACTAGAAAGATACCACTCCCACACTAAACATTGTGCCAGTTGTCGGGGGGCATTAGCTACCATTAAAAAACTTCGCTTCTTTAGTTTGTTAGTCTTTGGCTTATCATTGTCTGCTACCCCCCTATTAAGTTTTTACCATAGTTTTTCCCTTTCCATTTTTCTCTCCTTCCTTACCCTAGCAGGCTTTCTATCCTATTCTGGTTTGGGTAAACTGGAAAAAGAGTTTTATCATGGCCAATTAATTCCCAAAAGGAACCAGATGTAACTGCTAATTGCTATTCCTTGCCACGCCAATCCAGTAGGGGGGATTCTATGACAACCCTATGGTAATTCTCACAGTTTAATTCTACCCCTAACCACCTCCCTAAAGTGGCTAATTCTTCGTCAAAGATAGACCTCAAGGGTTTTAACTTATCCTCCTTAATTTGAGGTCTTTTTTTCATCATCCAAAACCCTTTTACCCAGTCTCTTATCTGCTTTGGTATCAGTTTCTTCCTAATAGTTTTGAGAATAGGCATTTCCACCAAAAAATCTCGCCACGCCCTTGGGCGCATCCTCTGGGAAGAGTCATTTACTGCCCCCAATTCGTGCCATTTTGGCCTGGAATTATAACCTATAAAATGGCATATTCTCTCCAATTCTTCCTGAGGATTTTTTAACAGCCTTTCAAAAAAAACTGGTAAGACCTTTTCCTTCCCGTAAGCCTCAAAGTAGGGTTTAATTTGCATAGAATGCCTACTGTAAGCAATCAACTCTGGGTGGGTTTCAATGGCAAGATTAATATCCGTATTAATAACCCGCTGGGTCCATTCATGAATATACTGGGAAATAAGACGGTCAATGGGATGACGCATCACGTATATTAGTTTTACATCGGGCAGATGCCCTTTCATCCTTTCAACAGTGTGGGGATAGGTAGGAAGTTTAGTATAATGGGTACTGGATTCGCCGCATATATCCTCCTGTTTGGCCCCAGAAAAAAGAGAAAAATACCAGTATATTCCCTTTTCATATTCCTCATCGTTGCTAAAGAAATTAGGCTCCTTTAATTTTGTCATAAAAATCCCCGGCTGTCTCGCCAGTTGTTCATGAAGAGTGGTGGTGGCACATTTCATCGCCCCTATGATAATAAAATCGGGTTTCTTATCCATCTCCCCCCTCACAGTATCCCTACCAATAAACCCATTTAAGTTATATCCCCCAGGTTTACAATCATAAACCCTAATATCCCCCACGCCCTTACCCTACATCCTACTCCCTATAC